>NZ_LKGQ01000036.1:0-25242 GCF_001401785.1 Pseudoalteromonas sp. P1-16-1b
GTGTAGCATTTGTTATGTGAAAGTAGGACATTACCAGGCTCCAAATAAGAGAAAGCCCGATTCGAAAGAGTCGGGCTTTTTTACGTCTGCAGGAAAGTGAAAATATCTGCTATCAGCCGTCAGCTATCAGCTATCAGCTGCACAGCGTTAACCTGACCATCGTAGCGTGGGTTGAGTATCACGAAGCCCATGGGCAAAATAGCGTAACGTTAACCTCAGAGCCAATGAAACCCATTAAAAACATTAAATGTACCTTGCTATGTGGCTCTCTAGCGCTGTAGGCACTACGATATTTTACTGCGCGGTCACTACTAAGTAGCACACTCACTCCAAAAGCAAGCAAGACTCGAATGACTTGAGCCTTCTTGTGATCGTAGGAGTTTACCAGTAATAGCTAGTGTTGTTTGATGTGCTCTAACAGGGTAAAGAGTGAGGTATTGGACAGGTATACCCTACAGTATTGTTTCATTGCTGATGACAACCCGTAACTGTACTAATGTGACATAGTTTAATAGCGTTTAATTTGAGATATACAAACTAGTAACTGCTACTTTAAAGCTTAATAGGCACTCGGTGAGCCTTTATTAAGAAATGCACAAAACATAGGGAAACGTTTTAGCTAATAGGTGGCTTATCAGCAATTATTAAAGTAACTACGTTGCTGAAGTAAAATAGATAGGATCAAAAACGCCAACTCAAGGTTGGCGTTTTAATTATCAGGCTAAAGGTGATTATTAAACTTTAGGGCCTGCGTTTTTAATTTCGTCAGATACGTCGTATTTAGCAAAATTTTCTGTGAAATCAGATGCTAGCTTAGCCGCATACTCTGCGTATTTAGCTTTGTCTTCCCAGGTATTGATTGGGTTAAGAAGCTTGCTATCTACGCCCGGTACTGCAACTGGTACGTCTAGGTTTAGCACGTCAATGTGTTGGGTTTCTACACCGGCTAATTTTCCAGATACGATAGCATCCACAACAGCTCGTGTTGTTGGAATATCAAAACGCTTACCAATACCGTAAGGGCCACCTGTCCATCCAGTGTTAACTAGGTAAACTTTAGCGCCGAATTCACGTACACGCTTCATTAGAAGCTCTGCGTATACACCTGCAGGACGTGGGAAGAAAGGAGCACCAAAACAGGTTGAGAATGTTGATTCAATATCGCTAGTAGAACCAATTTCTGTAGAGCCTACTTTTGCTGTGTAGCCACTTAGGAAGTGAAATGCTGCAGCTTCTTCGGTTAGTACAGATACCGGCGGTAGTACACCACTCACATCACATGTTAGGAAAACAACAGCCTTAGGCTCACCTGCGCGGTTTTCAACTTTACGTTTTTCAACGTGCTCTAGTGGGTAAGCTGCACGGCTATTTTGAGTTAGGCTGGTATCGTTGAAATCAGGAACACGGTTTTCATCAAGTACCACATTCTCTAAAATTGTACCGAATCGAATAGCATCCCAGATAACAGGTTCGTTCTTTTGAGAAAGGTCGATACATTTAGCGTAACAACCACCTTCGATATTAAATACACTACCTGGTGCCCAGCCGTGCTCGTCATCACCGATTAAGAAGCGAGTTGGATCTGCTGATAATGTTGTTTTACCTGTACCAGATAAACCAAAGAATAATGCGGTATCTCCTGCTTCACCTACGTTAGCAGAACAGTGCATTGGTAATACACCTTTCGCTGGTAGTAGGAAGTTTTGCACAGAGAACATCGATTTTTTCATTTCACCCGCGTAGCGCATGCCAGCAAGTAACACTTTACGTTGTGCAAAGTTAATAATAACTGTGCCATCGCTATTGGTACCATCGCGCTCTGGATCACATACAAACGAAGGTACGTTCATTACTTGCCACTGAGGAAAGTCGGCTTTGTTGTATGATTGTGGTTGGATGAACATATTTTTAGCGAAGATATGGTGCCAAGCAGTTTCTGTTGTTACAACCACTGGAAGGTAGTGCTCTGGATCAGCGCCTACTTCAAGGTGAGAGATAAAGTGGTCGTTGCTTTGCACATGTGCTTCTACACGTGCCCATAAGGCGTCAAACTTATCTGCATCGAATGGGCGATTTACATTACCCCATTGGATTTCATTTTCAGTACTTGATTCTTGAACAATAAAACGATCTTTTGGAGAACGACCGGTACGACGACCAGTGTTAGCTACAAAAGCACCATTGGCGGCTAAAGTCCCTTCGCCACGGCTGATAGCGTGTTCGACAAGTTCAGCTGCAGTTAGATCGACAAAACGGGTAGCGCTTGAAGTCATGTTTATACCTAAATTGTGTGAGATTGAACGGGATAGCTCTGGGTCTTAGTAACCTTTAAGCTGCAAATATAGTAACAGATGGATTAAGGATATTCGAGCTTATAAACGCCGTAAAAACATATAAATTAAGGAAAAAACATGAATAATTTCAATGATACCGGTGTCATGAAAAATGCTCAGCTTGTGATACCGGTGTCATTTTTTGGGCACAAAAAAGCCATAAAAAATTATGGCTATTTTATAGTGTGTTTTAAAAAGCTAGATTAATTAAATATACTTTTTATATCTTGTTCGTTAAATACATAATCTTTTAAACAGTAATGACAGCTAATTTTAATCTCACCATTTTTTTCGACATCATCCAAAAGCGTTTGTTGACCAACATTAACTAAAGCTGTCATCGTTTTTTCGCGATTACAGCCACATTTAAATTGAATTGGTTGAGGGTCAAATACGCGTGGGTTATCTTCATGATAAAGGCGCGTTAGAATAGTATTGGCATCAAGCTCTAGTAGCTCCTCATCTTTAATAGTATTGCTGAGTGCTTCTAAGTGAGCAAAATCTTCAATCGATTTTTGTTTATCTACAGGTAGCACTTGTAAAAATAGCCCACATGCTTTGGCGCTGCCTTCTTCAGTATCAGTTGCAAACCAAAGGCGCGTCTTTAATTGCTCAGACTGCTCAAAATAGCTTTCTATACATTCACTTAATGTATCATGCTCTAAAGGTACTATACCTTGGTAACGCTCACCTTGAGTTGGAGTAATCGTGATAACCATGTAGCCTTGGCCAATGAGCTCTTTTACCGTTGAGCCAGTAACTTCATGTTGTAATCGCGCAATACCACGCATATTTTGTTGATCATCACCATTGATCACCGCATATTTTACGGGGCCATCACCTTGTAGTTGAACTGCAATTTCGCCTTCAAACTTTAACGTTGCTGTTAATAAACAGGTTGCAACAAGCAGCTCACCTAATAATGCTTTAACGGGCTCTGGATAATTGTGTTTCGCAATCATTTCATTGTAAGCGTTGTCTATTTGTACGAGTTCGCCACGAACATCGAGGTTGTCAAATAAATAGCGGTGAAGTAAATCTTGTTGCATGAGCGGCTATACCTAACTTGATTTCATTTTTAAAAGTTCGCGCCTTTGCTTTTTATCTGGTTTTTTATCCGGATGAGGAGCAAAGAAACTGTTATTTTTGCGTGCAATACTATTTTCTTCACGCTTAGCAATACTAGCATCAGATTCTTGATACATGGTCTGTGCAATGGGGGCGCTTTGGCGCTTTTCAAGTATATTTAATACTGTGATGGTTTTTTCATCAACGCCTTGAGCTAGCTTTATAACTGCGCCAATTTCTACAATTTTACTAGCCTTACTGCGTTGCCCATTATAATGTACTTTGCCGCCTTGTACCATTTCTCGAGCTATTGCACGCGTTTTATAAAATCGAGCCGCCCATAACCATTTGTCCAACCTCACTTTAAGTGCGTCAGCGTTTTCTGAGCTGTCATTGAGTTTAGTTTTCTTTGTCATAAAACATCCCTAGTAAATTTACTGCCTAGGTAAATTATCACGAAACCGTTACCGCATGTAGCTATTGCTTGATAGCTGATACGATAAATAAATTAATCTGTTTACAAAGTTTAATATTAGCGTGCTTGTTGAATGAAAAATGAAAAGGTACTATGGCTGAGTGATTTCGTTATAAATTAAAATAAGAACACTACCTATGGAACAGCACGTTCAACAATTTAAGCAGTTATTAAACCGTTTACCGCATGCGAAATTAAGCGCAATGGTTATGGTTTTAGTTGTTGTTTATATTGCATTTTTATTATCAAAACTGATGTGGCTATTATGGCCGCAGCCAGTAATGTCTCCTCTTGCCCCTATCAGCTATTCTAACCAAACTATGGGTGGCAATAACCAGTCTGTAGACTCGATCATTGAGCAATTTTTATTTGGTAAAGTAAATGTAACAAAAAACACCAATACTGCTTCGCAAACTAAAGTCATTAATAATGCCCCTGAAACGCGTCTTAGTATTAATTTAACCGGTATCGTTGCTGTTAGTAATGATGATAAGGCGGGAATGGCTATTATTGAGTCGCAAGGTCGCCAGACGAGTTATTTAGTAGAGGATGTGGTGCAAGGTACACGTGCAAAAGTATCGCAAATACTCCCAGATCGTGTGATTCTAGATGTAAGTGGTCGCTTTGAAACCTTAATGCTTGATGGGCTCGACTTTACCAAAACAGTGTCTATGCCGGTACTCGCTGCGCGAGATGAGTCTGAAATGGGGCCTTTAGCGCCTTCAGCACAAAGCGATGAACAAATTGATGCCACTGCCAACCTTGAGGTGAAAGAAGCATTAATAGAAACTCGCGAAGAGCTTTTAGAAGAACCTGGCAAGCTATTTGATTATATACGTGTTTCTCAAGCGATGAATGATGGGGAACTTATAGGTTATCGTTTGAGTCCAGGTAAAGAGCCCGAACTATTTAAACAAATGGGATTACAAAATAACGATTTAGCCGTGGCAATTAACGGTTATCAATTAACAGATTTAAAACAGGCAATGGCAGCAATGAATGAGCTGCGAAACAGTACAGATGCAACTATCACAATAGAGCGTGATGGTGAGCAAATAGATGTACTATTTAGTCTGCAATAACTTAGCTTTGGAGTTTTAACATAATGGTTCAGGTGCTACACCTCAAAAAAATTAAAAAAGGGTTAGCTAAGTATGCAGCACTTTTTTTAGCGGCAAGTCTTTCTATGTCGGTTGCTGCTGTTGAATACGCTGCTAACTTTAAGGGCACAGATATTAATGAGTTTATTAATATTGTTGGCAAAAACCTTAATAAAACCATCATTATTGATCCTAACGTGCGTGGCAAAGTAAATGTACGTAGTTACGAATTAATGGATGAGGCACTTTACTATCAGTTCTTTTTAAATGTTTTAGAAGTTTACGGTTATTCAGCCGTCGAAATGGATAACAACATAATAAAAATAGAAAAAAGCTCAGATGCTAAAAAATCAAACGTGCCATTAATTACTGCTGATAGCCAAGCGCTTGGCGATATGATGATTACACGGGTTGTGCGAGTTAAAAATGTAAGCGTACAAGAATTAGGTCCTTTAGTTCGCCAATTTAGCGACCAAAAAGACGGCGGTCACGTTGCTAACTTTAATGCGGCCAACGTAATGATGCTAACTGGTCATGCAGCCTCGGTTAACCGCTTAGTAGAAATTATTCGCTCTGTTGACCAAGCGGGTGATAAGCGAGTCGATATCGTTAAGCTTAAGTTCGCAACGGCTGATGATGTTGTCTCTGTAGTAGAGAATATATACAAAGACAGTGGTAAGGGTAGCGTACCTGAGTTTTTAATTCCTAAAGTGGTGGCTGATGGTCGTACTAATAGTGTGATTGTTAGTGGTGAAGGCCAAGCACGCACACGGGCCATTGAGCTCATTAAACGTTTAGATGGCGAACTGGAAAGCCAAGGTAATACTAAAGTGTTTTACCTCAACTACGCAAAGGCCGAAGATTTAGTAAAAGTACTCCAAGGTGTGAGCAAATCGCTAGCAGAGGACACGCAAGGTGGAGCTACTAAATCACGTAGTAGTAATAAAAACGACACTAGCATTGAAGCTCACCCAGATTCAAATTCATTAGTCATTACCGCCCAGCCAGATACTATGCGTTCACTAGAATCTGTTATTGAGCGCTTAGATATTCGCCGCGCACAAGTGCTAGTGGAAGCCATTATTATTGAAGTAATGGAAGGCGATGGCGTTAACTTTGGCCTGCAATGGATTTCAGAAGAAGGCGGCATGCTGCAATTTAACAACGGTACAACAGTACCTGTTGGCTCTTTAGCCGTAGCGGCTGAGCAAGCCCGTGATAAAACGGTGACTAAAAACATTATTGGTACTGAATCAGGTACTGTCACCAAATATGATGAAACAACTGAAGGCGATTACGGCCCGCTTGCATCATTACTTGGTGGCATTAATGGTTTGGCCATGGGGGTAATTAAAAATGACTGGGGTGCAATCGTACAAGCAGTATCTACCGATACTAATTCTAATATCCTAGCGACTCCATCTATTACCACTATGGATAACGAAGAGGCGTCTATTTTAGTTGGTCAAGAAGTGCCTATTATTACCGGTTCACAAACAGGTAGTAACAATGAAAATCCATTTCAAACGGTTGAGCGTCAAGAAGTGGGTATAAAACTTAAAGTGACACCACAAATTAACGATGGTTCTGCAGTGCAATTAACCATTGAGCAAGAAGTTTCCAGTGTAAGTGGTGCAACAGCAGTTGATATTTCAGTCAATAAACGCGCAATTAAAACAACCGTGATGGCCGATGATGGCGGCATGGTGGTATTAGGCGGCTTGATAGATGAAGATGTGCAAGAAAGCGTGTCAAAAGTACCATTACTAGGCGACATCCCTATTTTAGGGCACTTATTTAAGTCAACTAATACAACGAAGCGTAAGCGTAATCTTATTGTATTTATAAGACCGACCATTATTCGCGATGGCGTTAGCATGAATAAACTTAGCTTTAATAAATATAACTTTATTCGCGGCGAGCAATTTAAAAAACGTGAAGATGGTATTAATTTGATGCCAAAGTCAGACACGCCTATTTTACCTGAGTGGAATGACGAACTAGTGCTACCTCCTACGTACGAAGAGCATTTACGCAAACAAAATGCACAAGAGCGTAATGATGACTAATGCGATAGAAGATATTAATCAAGATGTTGTTCATCCAATTACTCACAGTAATGATGAACAGCTTGCTCAAGATGACTTAATTGAACTGCCTGCAAAACGTTTGCCGTTTTCATATGCCAGACGAGTGGGTGCGTTACTTAGTAAACATAAGGATAACCGAGTTGTTTACTACCGTGGCGAGTTGGATGTTGATGTATTATTAGAAGTGCGCCGTATTGCAGGACATGGCTTTACACTTGAGCAACTAGAAGATGATAAGTTTGAGCTATTACTAGAAGCATCGTATCAACGTGATAGCTCAGAAACTCAGCAAATGATGGAAGACATTGGTAATGAGGTTGATTTATTCTCACTAGCTGATGAGCTACCTCAAACTGAAGACTTACTTGCTGGTGACGACGATGCACCTATTATAAAGCTGATTAATGCCATGCTCAGTGAGGCAATTAAAGAAGGTGCCTCTGATATCCACATTGAAACATTTGAGCAAGAGCTGGTTATTCGTTTTCGAGTGGATGGCGTACTCAAAGAAGTTCTAAAGCCTAATCGTAAACTAGCCTCTTTGCTGGTATCGCGTATTAAAGTAATGGCCAAACTCGATATTGCAGAAAAACGCATACCGCAAGATGGCCGTATTAGTTTACGTATAGCTGGGCGCGCTGTAGATGTGCGTGTGTCGACTATGCCATCGAGCTTTGGTGAGCGCGTGGTACTGCGTTTGCTTGATAAAAACAATGCACGTTTAAATCTAGAAGACTTAGGTATGACAGCTCGAAACCGAGAGCTGTTTGCCGACTTAATTAGCAAGCCTCACGGTATAATCTTAGTAACAGGCCCTACAGGCTCTGGTAAAAGTACCACGCTATATGCAGGTATGAGCCAAATTAACTCGCGGGATCGCAATATTTTAACGGTTGAAGATCCAATCGAGTACGAAATTCCTGGCATTGGCCAAACACAGGTTAATACCAAGGTTGATATGACCTTTGCCCGTGGTCTGCGCGCCATTTTACGTCAAGATCCTGATGTAGTTATGGTCGGTGAAATACGAGATTTAGAAACAGCCCAAATTGGTGTGCAAGCATCACTTACTGGCCACTTAGTTATGTCTACGTTACATACTAATACCGCCTCAGGTGCAATCACTCGTATGGAAGATATGGGCGTTGAGCCGTTTTTATTATCGTCTTCATTACTCGGCGTGTTATCCCAGCGCTTAGTACGTACTCTATGTAATAGCTGTAAAGAAGGTCACGTTGCAGATGAGCGTGAATGTGAATTACTCGGCGTACCGTTTGACAATGCACCGACGATTTACCGCGCGGTAGGATGTGAAGAGTGTAACTTTAATGGCTACCGAGGTCGTACTGGTATTCACGAGTTATTAGTTGTCGACGAAACCATTCGTGAAATGATCCACAGCGGTAAAGGTGAGCAAAGCGTAGAGAAATACATTCGTAAGCACAGCCCAAGCATTCGTCAAGATGGCTGCAGCCGTGTGCTTGCAGGTAAAACAACGCTTGAAGAAGTACTGCGCGTAACGCGTGAGGAAGGCTAGCTATGGCAGCGTTTGAATACCGCGCATTAGATGGCCGGGGAAAAGAAAAAAAAGGTATTTTAGAAGCCGATACAGCTAAGCAAGTTCGTCAGCTTCTGCGCGATCAAAAGCTCACACCACTTGAGGTGGTGCCTGCTGCGCAAGATGACAAACAAGTTAAAGGTCAAAAAGTACCTTTACTCGGTTCTTTATTTAAACCAACCATATCAACTGCCGATCTCGCTTTGATCACTCGTCAGCTTGCAACCTTAATTCAGTCTGCCCTTCCTGTAGAAGGGGCGGTGATGGCGGTTGCTGAGCAGTGTGAAAAACCACGCTTAAAACGTATGTTAATGTCGGTGCGCTCCAAAGTAGTGGAAGGTTATACCCTGGCTGATGGGATGAGTGAGTTTCCGCATGTATTTGACGATTTATACCGCGCTATGGTCGCGGCAGGTGAAAAGTCAGGTCACTTAGATCAAGTGCTCAACAGGCTAGCTGATTATACCGAGCAGCGCCAACATATGCGCAGTCAAATTACGCAGGCTATGGTGTATCCGATTATTTTGGTGGTGTTTGCTATTGGTATTGTTTCGGTGTTATTAGGTACCGTAGTACCTAAAATATTAAAAACGTTCGAAAAAACCAAACAAGTTTTACCTTGGACTACCGAGTGGGTTATGGCAGGTAGTCATTTTGTGCAAAATTACTGGTTTATAAGTTTGCTGGTGATCACCGCTACCGTGGTTGGAATCAAGTATGCGCTTAAAAAACCTAAGGTACGGTTTTGGTGGGATGCAAAAGTATTACATATGCCCGGCATAGGTAAGGTTGCCAGAGGGATTAACACCGCGCGCTTTGCTCGTACTTTAAGTATTTTATCGTCAAGTTCAGTACCGCTACTAGAAGGAATGCGTATTTCTGGTGGGGTATTAGTTAACGAAAAAATCAAACAAGCTGTGGCTGATGCCGCAGAAAGAGTAAGTGAAGGGGCAAGCCTACGTGCTTCACTGCAGCAAACTAAGTTGTTTCCACCAATGATGCTGCATATGATAGCCAGTGGTGAAAAGTCTGGTGAACTTGAGCAAATGTTAGAGCGAGCTGCTAACAATCAAGATCGCGAGTTTGAAAGTATGGTCAATGTGTCATTAAAATTATTAGAACCCGCAATGATTGCCTCTATGGCAGTCATTGTACTGTTTATAGTAATGGCAATTTTGCAACCTATTATGGCGATGAATAAGGCTGTTGGCCTTTAATTATTTTTTATATTAATGATTTACTTAAATCATTTTTGCTTAGTGTTTTTAGAATAACGAGGTAATAACGTGAATAAACAATCAGGTTTTTCTTTATTAGAAGTGATGGTGGTATTGGTTATCATCGGGATGATCATGTCGATTGTGGCACCTAATATTATGGGGCAGCAAGAAGAAGCGGCTATTGATAAAGCGCATTTAGATATTCAGCAGTTAGAAGATGCTATGAGTTTGTACAAGCTTAAAAATAAAAGCTACCCAAGTACAGAGCAAGGTTTAGAGGCATTAGTTACTAAAACCAGTATTGAGCCCATTCCAAAGCGCTTCCCTGATGGTGGCTTTATTAGCAAATTACCAGAAGATCCGTGGGGTAATAATTACCAACTAATTAGCCCAGGAGAGATTGGTAAGTTTGACATTTTTTCTATGGGACCCGATGGCGAACCGGCTACCGATGATGATATTGGTAACTGGGATGAAGATAAACAGTAATGGGCATTAACTTAATCATACGCTTAAACTTAGTTGATTGGGGTTTACCATGCGGGTAAACCTTAAGCACCTGAGTGCGAAGCAATTTGGTTTTAGTTTAATAGAAATTTTAGTGGTATTGGTGATCATCGCCTTTGCCACCAAAATGGTGGTATACAGCTTAGATGGCGGCGCAGAGGAAGAGCTAGATAAGCAAGCAAGTAGGCTGCATACCACCATTAATGCCGCATCGGAATTTGCCGTACTTAATCAGGTAGAGTTAGGTCTATTAGTTGATCAAAATACGCTTGAGTTTTTAGTGTTTGATGGCGAAAAGTGGACCAGCTTTGAGCGGGAAGAGTTATTTAAACCAATTGAGTTTGACCAGCAATTTAAAGTAACACTTAATCTAGAAGACCTACCTTGGGCACAAGATAACTTATTAGAGCAGTCTAACTGGCGTGAGTTAATGAGTGGCGATAATGAAGATAGTTTATTAGAACTTAAAAAATTAAAAGTTCCTCAAGTACTTCTTTTATCCTCTGCTGATGTAAGTGCATTTCAGCTTATGCTTGAGTTAAAAGATCAGGCGGAGCCGGTATATTTTATTGAAGGTAAATTTGCAGCGCCAGTTGATTTTCGTCGAGAGCCCCAATAATGAAAAAATACCAAGGTTTTACCTTATTAGAAGTCTTAGTTGCGCTAAGTATTTGTGCTATGGCGGGTATTGCTGCAATGCAAGCAACTGGTGAGCATATTCATCACTTATCGAGTATTGAAGAGCAAACGTATGGCTCATGGGTAGCCGAGAATGTATTGGTAGAACAACGAACGAAAGGCGAGAAATGGCAAGGTAAAAATGGTACCCGCGGCACTGAGATGATGGCGGGGATTGAATGGTTTTGGCGCCAAGATGTTGTGCCCACTGCTGATAAGAGCTTTGTAAAGGTCACTATTAATGTGTTTACAGATGATAAGTATGAAAATTCAATTTATGAGTTAAGTACTTACTTAAATAAAGGTAAGCCATAAGTGAAGCAGCGCGGTTTTACATTATTAGAAGTGATGGTGGCACTAGGGGTGTTGGCGTTTGTTATTATGGCCACCCACCAAATACTTGATACCACCACGCGTGCCAAAGAAGCATCAGATGAAAAAATTGCTGAGCTAAATGGGTTACAAACAGCCTTTAGGTTAATGGATCAAGACTTTAGCCAAATGACTAAACGTCAAGTGCGTAATGAAGCTGGGGATTTTCAAGAGAGTTACTTACTTGCAGGGCGCTACATTTTAGAAAGCCAGCTTGATGGCATTGCCTTTGTGCGTGATGGTTGGATGAATCCCATTAATTTGCTTCCTCGCTCAGAGCTGCAAGCTGTTGGTTATCGAGTAATTGATGACAACTTAGAACGAGTATATCGCATTTATGTTGATCAACTTGATAATATGGAGCCTCGTAGCCAAGTTGTTTTAGCTGACGTAGAAGAGCTTAAGTTTGAGTTTTTAGATGGTAACGCAGAGTGGCAAGAAAACTGGCAAATTAAGGCGTTACCTAAAGCGGTAGCTGTAACGTTAAAGCAAATGAACGCAGAACCAATTAGGCGCGTTTTTTTAGTGCCAGGACTCGGTAAAGAGTTACCTAAACCAGTTAATGATGGTACTAACCAATCGCAACCAAATGGCCGAGGAACGCCTTGATGAATCAAAAAACATCACGCGGCGCGGCGTTAGTTATTGTGTTATTTATTGTCGCGCTGGCTGCTATTTTAGCCGTAGAAATGAGTGCGAACTTAATGTTACAGGTTCAAAGAAGTACTAACTTGCAGAGTCAGCAACAGGCTAAATGGTATGCTTATGGCGCTGAAGAATTAGCTATTAAAGGCTTAATTCAAAGTAAAAAAGACGATCCAGAAAAAACCACCTTAGCGCAGCCGTGGGCAAAGCAAGGTGATGTTAAGTATCCAGTTGATAACGGCACGTTAAGCGGTCAGTTAACTGATTTACAAGCCTGTTTAAACTTAAATGCGCTTGGTGCTGAGCCTGACCCAAACAGTACTAATAAAACGAACCCTGCGCATAAAGCGTTGTTTGCCATATTAGAAAATATAGAAGACTTACCCAGTGATGAGTCTGAAGAAGGTATGGCTGATAGTGTTTTTGACTGGTTAGATAAAAATAGTATTACGTATCGCTCAGGAGCTGAAGAAGGCGAGTATTTATCGCGTCAGTTTCCGTATATGACAGCAAATAGCCTATTTGCTTCGGTATCTGAACTGCGTTTAATTAAAGGATTTAACCCTTTAGTGATGGAAAAGGTGTTGCCTTATGTCTGTGTGATCCCAGGCAGTACGTTACTTTCAATTAATGTTAATACAGTCACTGAAGAGCAAGCTTTATTGCTCAGTGGCCTAATAGACGAACTGAGTGTTTCGGGTGCTCAAGCGGTAATCGCAGCGCGACCTGAAAATGGCTTTGATAATATTGAAGAGTTTTTTGAGTCTGTTAAACAACAAGGCGGCAAAAATATCAAAGCAGTAGAAAAGCTTTTTAGTTTAAAAAGTGAATATTTTAAATTACAAACGCAGGCAAAATTTGTTGATTTGCGTTTTTCGATGACCACATTACTGTATGCCAGCAATGGCGAGGTAACGATACTGGCGCGAAAATTTGGAGGCGTACAGTGACAGAGATACTGTTGATCCGCACGGGTCAAACCGAGCAAGATTTACTTAACTGGTTAATATACTCACCACAAGAACAAGAAATAATAGCCAGTGGCGAGCTACAAAATGCCAATCAGTTAAGTGAACTAACTGAAAAAGCATTAACCCGAGAACTTGTGGTACTTTTACCATGTGACCAGGTGCAATTAAAAACGGTGACACTGCCAACAAAGTGGAGCCGTAAATTAGAGCAAGCATTGCCCTATATGCTCGAAGAAGATCTTGCATGCGATATAGACGACATTTATATCGCGCTTGGGGAGCCAACTATGGTTGATGAGCAGCATGCAATTAAGATTGCGCTAACGAACCGTGATTGGTTTGAGCACTGGTTAGAAGTATTTGAACAACATCAACTCACCCCATATCAAATAGTACCGGATGCATTGCTATTGCCAGGCGCTGAAGAGTCATGTGTTACTGCCATCGAACTTAATAAACAGTGGCTCTTTAAACAAGGTGACTGGCATATTAGCGCGGTTGAAAGCAGTTGGCTAAAAGAGTATTTTGTAGCATTAGGCAACCCAGATATCAAGCATTACAGCCCTGCTGATCAGTTTCCTGAAGCACTTAACTTATATCCGCAAACAAGTGACTATGAGTTACCGTTAGCATTATTTGCTAAACAACTTGATAAACTTAAGTTTAATTTGCGTCAAGGACCTTACACCCTTAAAAAGAAAACTGCGTTATGGTGGGGTTACTGGAAAAGTGCTGCCATAATTAGTGTGGTTGCCTTGGTATCAAGTGTGACTATTAAAGCGGTTGAATTGCATCAGCTTAATTCGCAGCTAGAAGTAGCTAAATCGCAAGTCTTAGAGCGATATCAAAAAGCCTTTCCCGGCACACGAGTACGCCCTCATTTAATTAAAAATCAAATACAGGGTGCATTGAATAAAGTACAAGGTGTTAGCGATGCTGGCTTTTTAGATTTAACCAGTAAATTGGTTAGCGTGTTTTCGCAAGTGAATGAGTTTACGCCACAAACATTACGCTTTGACAAACGCCGTAATGAATTGCGCATTCGAGCGCGTGGTAAAGACTTTCAAACTTTTGGTAAGGTTAAAGCCATTCTAGAGCAGCAAGGGGTTACTGTTGAGCAGGGCTCGTTAAATAATGATGGCGATTTTATCGTCGGCGAAATCAGACTGCGAGGTGCACAATGAAGCAGCAGTTAATGCAATATTGGCGTTCATTAAAAGAGCAAGAGCAACAATTAATTATGGTTGCAGGCGGTGTATTTATCATCTTTGTTTTGGTGATGGGGGTTTTTAGGCCTTTAAATACTGCAATAGAGCGAGCGCAGCAATCACAAATAAAGCAGCAAGAATTGTTAGCCTGGGTAGACGAGAGTATTGTTAAGCTCAAAGCCGCGGGTAAAACGCAAGCTGTGAGTAATCAAAATCTCAGCCAAATAGTTAATAATACGCGCGGCCGTTACAGCATTAATATTAGTAAAATGCAGCCTAATGATAACTCACTTCGTTTAACGCTCGACTCAGTAGAGTTTAATCTATTAATCCAATGGATTGACGAGCTCGTTAATCAGCATGGTTTAAGCGTAGAAAATCTAGATTTAAGCCAAGATGATAAATCCGGTTATGTACGCGTAAGCCGTTTAGTATTAGAGAAGTAGTTAATGAAAAAAATAATAATATTATCCATCGTTTTTTTAATGAGCTTTATTGTTTTTAGCGTTATTAAATTACCGGCTGCGGTTGCTGTAAATTTAGCTAAACCGTATTTTCCACCGCAGCTAGAAATAGGACAAACAGTTGGCACGTTGTGGCAGGGGCAGGTGATGCAGCTGCGCTTTGAAGGTGAGCAATTAAATAATGTACGCTGGGATATATCTGGCTGGTCGTTATTTAAAGCTCAAGTAAATACTAACTTACGTTTTGGTAACCCTCGCGAACGCAGTGACATATCTGGCTATGCGGATATTAGTTATTCACTAGCAAATGATGAGCTTAAAATAACTGATACCGTAGTGCGTTCAACGGTTGAGCGAGCAATGCAGCGAATTGATTTACCGTTACCAGTTACTGCTAAAGGGCGTGTAATTTTAGAGCTTGATGAATACGTTTCTGGGGCGCCATATTGCCAATCACTACAAGGTGAAATAGCCAGCCCTGATATTGACGTACAAGGTTTAACTGGTTGGTTCAATATTGGTGATCTCAGTGGCAAATTAAGTTGTAAGTCGGGCGATGTTGCTATACTCATCGAGCCAGACAATAGATTAGGGCTTGAGGCAGATGCTACACTAAAGGCTAATTTTGACTTTAAAGTTGCGGGATATGTTAAACCTGATCTAACTTTACCCAAAGAAGTTCATGACGCGGTGAAGTTTTTAGGCAGACCAGATAACCAAGGTCGTTACCCACTTAAATTTTAATATTTTATATAAAGAGTTTTAATGCAAATACCTCAGTTTACTGAGCAGCATGCCAAGCTGCTCAGCGAGTTTTTAAATACCCAATCAGGCGCAATGAGCCTTACCCAAAGCCAAGGTTATTTATTTGGCGTTATATGTTCACCTGAGCCGCTAGAAGTTCACCAATGGTTAGAAAATATTCTCCCTGATACAGCAAACGACCTTGATGAAGACATGTTATTTTTGTTTATGGCATTACACCATCAGGTGAGTGAGCAAGTATTTGAGTTGGGTTATAAGTTACCCGCTGAGTTTGAATATGAGTTTTGCCAGCAGTGGTCAGCGGGTTTTTTAACCGCAAGCCAAGCGTATACCCATAAGTTACTAGCAAGTGAGCAACTAGACATTCAATATAAGCAAGCGCTTGAAAGCGCACAGGCTACGCTCAGTTTTTTTGCTCTCGATAAACCAATCATTACGCAAATTGCACAGCAAAATAATATTGATGAATTACACTTATGTGAGCAGCAGTACGAGTTAATGGGCGACTTTGCATTAGGTTTTGCTGAACTTATCGAAATTGTAGCGCTTAACAGTGGCTTGTATACTGATGAAGGGTGGGAGGAGTAAGTTTTCTAGCGCTTAAACGTTGTTCTTAACACCTAACCGCCAATTTCTAATTCAATATCAGTGCAACCTTGTTTGCACTGTATTACTCCTTTACCGGGTTCGCTGGTGGCTAAGTTAAGGGTTAATACGCCATTACAATGTTCGCATTTTAACGTTTTACCCTGTGCCAATTGCTTAAGCATGGTGCGATGTTTATGAAATGAGTTACTTGCTTTTTTATTTAATCCAGAAAAATCCATTACTTTACTCTCGCTTGCGCTAATGACTCTTTGATAATACGACATACAGTAAGTAATCGTTCTTCGTAAAAATAGAGGTTTAGATCACCTTGGCGACAATAGCGTAGTTCAAATAACTTGACTGATTCATCCGTAGTAAATGTTTTAGCAACATAGTCTTGCTCAGAACGAGAAAGTGCTAACTGTTGATTCACTTTATTTCTCGTCATGGTTGCTACAGGAAAGCGATCTACTTTAGTTGAGCTGCTTAACAAACCGATACCATCACCGAGCAACCGTTCGCGCGGCTCTTTTACCAAAGGATGATCAACGGTAAAAAATGCTAGGATCACAACCACTAGTATAAAAAATTTCTTCATAAATATACAAACCTTGATCCAAACAACACTTTAGTAGCCGGCAAGTGTAATAAAATACACCTTAAAAGCAAGTCACAAATTGAATAAATTATTAGCAATCTAGTCAGTAATTTTAGCTAATATGCGTATAATAAGAGGCAGTAGTTAGATATTTCTGAAATATCTGAAAGTACACAAGTGCGACTTAAAGCGTATTATGTTTAGCATGCAAGTTGCTACACTTAGGCGAAAAGTACAAAAAGATTGCTGAATTTTTATTTCCTAGCGGCGTTGAGGAACTTCAATGGATAAGCAAATTAAAGTAAAAAACATACCAACAGAGGTTAAGATCCAAAAACCTGATCTGAGCCGTCAAGAAGATAGATTTAACCCCCGCAATCGCATTTATGTACGTGCGGTTACAGGGCTTCATCAATTACTAAGACAACGCATTGGCTTTTTAGGCATGCTAGCGTTTATGTTATTGCCTTGGATCAACTTTAATGGCCAGCAAGCTGTTTTGTTTGAGCTAATGGAGCAAAAGTTTAATATTTTTGGTTTAACCCTATGGCCACAAGACTTCACTATTCTTGCATTTATTTTTATGCTTGCGGCGTTTGCTCTATTTTTAGTGACTACTTTTTATGGCCGCGTATGGTGTGGCTATACCTGTCCGCAAACAGTATGGACCTTTATTTTTATTTGGTTTGAAGAAAAGTTTGAGGGCAGTGCTAACCAACGTAAAAAGTTAGACCAACGGCCAATGGATTTTGACAAATTCTGGCGAAAAACCGCAAAGCACACTAGTTGGGTGTTATTTTCTTTGTATACCGCGTTAACTTTTGTTGGTTATTTTACGCCTATTCGCGAACTACTCCCTGAATTTGTAACCTTTAACGTAGGCGGTTATGCCTTAGTTAGTATTATTGTATTTACTATTTGTACTTATGGTAACGCGGGTTGGATGCGCGAGATTATGTGTTTACATATATGCCCATACTCACGTTTTCAGTCAGCAATGTTTGATAAAGACACCTTTACTGTAAGCTACGATGAAGCGCGTGGTGAAAACCGCGGGCCACGGTCACGTAAACAAGACCCAAAAGAGCTGGGGTTAGGTGATTGTATTGACTGTAACTTGTGTGTGCAAGTTTGCCCAACTGGGATTGATATTCGTAATGGTCTGCAATACGAGTGTATAAACTGTGGCGCGTGTATTGACGCCTGTGACGGCGTAATGGACAAAATGAATTATCCTCGAGGGCTTATCTCTTATACCACTGAGCGTAACTTGGAAACCCCAGAGAATAAAACTCATCCGCTGCGTCCTAAGCTGATTGGTTACAGTATTATTTTAGTCTTACTTACCGGTGCGTTGGTAGCCAATATAGCTATGCGTAAACCTATGGACTTTGATATTATCCGTGATCGCAATCAGTTGTATCGTGTCGATTTTAATGGCTTAGTTGAAAACACCTACACCTTAAAAGTGATTAATAAGGCACAGTACGAGCAAACATTCTCTATTGATGTTAAAGGGTTAGATAACTATAAATACATAGGTGATACCACCTTTACGGTGAACGCTGGTGAATCGCATAATGTGCCGTTATCATTAGTAATGGACCCTTATGATTTAAAAGCGCCAATGACCGAGTTTAACTTTGTACTGTCGCCAATAAACGAACCCGATAACCAAATATCGCAGCAAAGTAACTTTTTTAAAGCGCGATAAAGAGTCTGTATTAAAAGACGAACACTGATATTAACAAAAAAGCGGGATATTCCCGCTTTTCTTTTATATAAGAAGTATATGAGTAAATTTAGCTTTATTGACTTAACCCCAGATCTTATTTTGGATGCCATCGAAAGCGTTGATATTTACGCTGAGTCAGGGTTGCTAGCGCTAAATAGCTACGAAAATCGAGTGTATCAATTTGTAGCTGAGGGTGGAAAACGTTACGTTGTTAAGTTTTATCGGCCTGAGCGCTGGAGCAAAGCACAAATTCAAGAGGAACATGATTTTGCTTTTGAACTGGCAGCCGCAGAAGTACCGGTCGTTGCGCCAATAAAGCATAATGGGCAAAGCTTATTTGAACACCAAGGATATTTATTTACTTTATTCCCAAGTGTAGGCGGGCGTTTATTTGAAGTCGATAATTTAGATCAGCTTGACGTACTAGGG
Organism: Pseudoalteromonas sp. P1-16-1b; assembly: GCF_001401785.1. Classification (GTDB taxonomy): domain Bacteria; phylum Pseudomonadota; class Gammaproteobacteria; order Enterobacterales; family Alteromonadaceae; genus Pseudoalteromonas; species Pseudoalteromonas undina. Next base: position 18,805 of record NZ_LKGQ01000036.1, read on the forward strand.
CGTTTAATTGGTCGCATGCACCAAGTAGCGAAAACGCAGCCCTTTACCCAAAGACCAATCGTTAGTTGTGATGAATACCTGCATACAGCTAAAGTTCATTTACAAAAAAGTAATTTAGTCCCTATGGGACTAGAGACTTCCTTTTACACTATTTTAGATTTAGTTATTGCCCAAGCGCAGCTGCAATATAAAAATGTAGACAGTATTCGCTTACACGGAGACTGCCATGCTGGTAATATTTTATGGGCTGGGGATGCGCTGATGTTTGTTGATTTAGACGATAGCCGCCAAGGACCTGCAATTCAAGATTTATGGATGATGCTCAGTGGCGATCGACAAACACAGCTGTTACAGTTAGACACTTTAGTGAATGCGTATGAAGAGTTTTGCGATTTTGATCACTCACAGCTGAAGCTGATCGAACCGCTTCGCGCCATGCGTATGATTCATTACATGGGTTGGGTTGCAAAACGTTGGAGCGATCCAGCTTTTGTACGGAACTTTTCATGGTTTGCAGATGACAAATACTGGGAGCAACAAATTTTAGCGCTTAAAGAACAGCTTGCAGCTTTGCAAGAAGCCCCGTTAAAATTATTGCCATAATATTTTTATTTAAAAAAGAAGTATAACGAGATATTCATGCTTAAAAAATTAAAACTAAGTTTACTGATCCTATGTTTACCTTTCGCAGCACTAGCTGCCAACTTTGAAGCAGGTAATCAATATACTGTGATTGACGTTGAAAAGAGTAAAACGCCAAACGTAACCGAATTCTTCTCTTTCTATTGCCCGCACTGTTTTAAATTTGAGCCGGTAGCAAAAGGGATTGCAGAAAACTTACCTGAAGGGGCTGAGTTTGTAAAAAATCATGTTAACTTTTTAGGGGGCGTTTCACCACAAGCACAAAGTAACCTGAGCTTTGCTTACTTAATTGCAAAAAAACATGGTCAAGCCGAAGCAGTAACAGCGCAAATTTTTAAAAGCATCCATATTCAGCGTGCACCATTAACAGAAATTAAAGACGTTAAGAAGTTATTAGAGCTTAACGCAATTGATAACAGCACATTTGATAATGATATTGCTAGTTTGCCTATCATAGCAGCTGAACGTGCCATGCAAGATAAGCAGAATAAATATTCTGAGCTTGGCGCATTAACTGGCGTACCTACATTTATCGTAAATGACAAATATAAAATCAATATTAATACAATCAAGAGCCAACAAGAACTTGATGAGTTAATTAGCTTTTTACTAAAACTATAATTTTTGGAGCACCATAATAATGATCAAATTAGTTAAAGCAGGGTTGCTTGCTGTATTACTCCCTTTAGCTGCAACCAGTTTTGCTGCCACTTACGAAGAGGGCGTACATTATGATGTCGTCTCTGATCGTGCAACCAGAAAGCCAGAAGTAAAAGAGTTTTTCTCTTTTTACTGCCCTGCATGTAATAACATGGAGCCACTGCTTGCTGAGATCAAACCTAAGCTAGACAAAAACGTAAAGTTCAAGAAAAGCCATGTGGATTTCGTGGGCGTTCGTGACCCAGAACATCAAACCATGATCAGCCAAGCACTAGCTACTGCTGAAGTACTACCGCAAAAAGATAAAATTATTTCAGCGATGTTTGACCACATTCACGCAAAGCGTGCTCGTTTTAATGAGCTTGCAGATGTAAAAGATGTATTTTTAGCGCAAGGTGTAGATGGCGACAAATTTGATAAATTATTTGAAAGCTTTTCGGTACGTACACTGAGCTCTAAAATGAAGCGCGACCAAGATTACTTTAAAGGAAAAGGGGCACTGCGTGGCGTTCCAACATTTATTGTTAATGGTAAATATAAGCTTAACTTAGGTGGCGAGTCAGGTATTTCATCGCCAGAAGATGTAAGCGCACTTATTAACTACTTAGCAAATAAATAAGTAGTTTAGTGAAATAAAAAAGCTCCGAAAGGAGCTTTTTTATTTGGAGAAGAAAATTCATTATGGAAAAAATTTTAATCTCAAGTTGTTTGTTAGGTTTGCCAGTTCGTTATGATGGTAAAGGCCAAACAATATTGCACCCTCAACTTAATTTGTGGCAAAAGCAAAATAGATTAATCGTATTTTGTCCTGAGATTGCTGGTGGTTTACTCGTGCCTAGAGCGCCCGCTGAGATAAAGCAAAATCGAGTTATTACAAATACTGCTGAGGATGTAACAAGTGCATTTGAAGCTGGCGCTAGTAAAGCATTAGCCCTTTGTAATAAGCATAATATTCGCTTTGCTTTACTAAAAGAGTCTAGTCCTTCGTGTGGCCGTAATACAATTTATGATGGAAGCCATAGTGGGGTGAAAGTAAAAGGCATGGGGCTGACCGCTAAGTTATTGGTAAAGAATCACGTTAAAGTATTTAGTGAAGAGCAAATACCAGCACTTATCAAGGCGCTGGTATTATAGTATTAGATTTTATTTTTTCTGTAAAAATACACCAGATTCAATATGGTGTGTGTAAGGGAACTGATCAAATATTGCAAAGCGCTTAACCTCATGGGTTTGCGTTAAGTGATCAAGATCACGCTCTAACGTATCTGGGTTACATGATATATAAATAATATTCTCATAGTTAGCCACTAAATCACACGTTAGGGTATCCATGCCAGCACGAGGTGGGTCGACTAGAATGGTTTGGCAGTTGTAACTACGAAGGTCAATACCATCTAAGCGAGAGAAAGTACGCTCGCCTTTCATTGCCTGAGTAAACTCTTCGCTCGACATGCGAATAATATCTAAGTTAGTTACTTTGTTTTGAGCAATATTATATTGCGCTGAATGCACAGACGATTTTGATATTTCTGTTGCCAGCACTTTATTAAATGAGCCCGCAAGTGCAATTGAAAAGTTTCCGTTACCACAATACAGCTCTAGTAAATCATTGTTTAGTGGTTTACATAGCTCTTGTGCCCACTCTAACATTTTAATATTCACCTTCGCATTAGGCTGAGTAAAGCTATTTTCTACCTGTTGATAGATTAGCTCTTGGCCATTTACCACTAAACGCTCAGTAACAAAGTCATCGCCTAATTTTTCTTTTTGCTTACGTGCACGGCCAATAAAGTCAATTTTGTACTGGCTACTTAGCTTTTCCTTTAAGGCATTAATCTCAGTTAACCAGTGTTCATCAAGTGGCTTGTGATAAAGCAAGCTCACTAAAATTTCACCGCTGAGGGTCGATAAATAATCTATTTGGAATAATTTACGACGCAGTACTTCGCAGCCTTTTAAGTTATCAATCATTACCTGCATAACTTCACCTACTAAAGGAGCTGCAGGATCAAAGGTATCGACACGTATTTTATCTTTCGTTTGTTGATCAAACATAATATGAAACAGATCGTCACCATCGTGCCATACTCTAAATTCTGCACGTTGACGGTAGTTAATAGGCTCAGAGCTAAATACTTCTAACTGTTTTACACCGAAACGTTGAAACTGCTCTGTAATACGCTGCTCTTTTTCATTTAATTGTGCATCGTACTGCGTGGTATCTATATTTATAACTGCCATTAACGGTATAACCTTATCGTTGGGATCTGTTTATCGGCGCTATTGTAGGGAGCGAAGCGTATTTGTCTAGTTTTGATCAAATATAGTGAGCTTTTTTTAAGCATTTTACTACAGTATAGGCTTACTTGGCCGATAAAAGAGTAAGTCTAAATAGGAGTCTTCTCATGAAAATAGGTAACTTTAGTTTTGTTCCAAACAGCAATGCCAATAAATACAATACTAAGCAAGCAATGCCACAGCCTAAAATAGACTCCCCACCAACTAGCTATCAGCAACGCGGAAAAGAATTGGCTGCTGCCGTATTGGGTGACAAAATGGCAAAAGAATTAGGCTTGCCGGTTGCTGAAGCGAAAAAAGACAAACCATTATTTGATTTTAATGAAGTAGTCAAAAATGTTTTAGACTTTGTGACCAGCTCAGTAAAAAAAGCCAAAGCCAATGGTGCCGATGATGACAAGCTACAAGATATACTCAACCAGGCACGTAAAGGCGTGCAAACAGGTGTTGATGAAGCTGTCGATGAATTAAAAGGTATGGGCGTATTTAATCAAGAGCTTGAAGAGGGTATTGATAAATCAAAAGAGGGCATCTTTAATGGCCTTGATAAATTTGAGCAGAACTTATTTAATCCTCAGCCAGCAAGCGTAACGGTTAGTCAATCGCAATATGTGAACCTTAGTAACAGCGCTGATTATACTTTTACCACCGCAGAAGGTGATGAGGTGAGTATTAGTTTTGCAGACGCTTACCAATCCCAGTCATCTAGTCGCTATCAGCAAACTGAAAGCTCACAAGCATTTAGTACGCAATTTTCTGAGTCTCGTGAGTTGTCATTTTCTATGTCAGTAAATGGAGAGCTTAATGAAGACGAACAGCAAGCTATAAATGATTTAATGGCAGAGTTACAAGATGTAAGTAAAACCTTTTTCAGTGGCGACTTAGATAAAGCATTTGAACAAGCCCAAGAACTCAGCTTAGGAAATGAACAGCTGGTGGCATTTTCAATGGACTTACGTCAAAGCAAAACTGTGGCAGCTATTAAAGAGTATGAACAAATTAAGCCAACCTCAGAAAAGGCCATTGCCGAAACTGTCGCACCTTTTAATGATGATCTAAAATCGGCTTACTCTAAAGCGCAAGCACTAGGATTAGAAAGCCAGCTATCAGGTATCATTCAATGGCTAAATCAAGATCAACAAGAAATAGATAAACTGGTTGATTACACTAACACCATGTTTGAAAACTTAGATAAATTAAACACAGCTACTGCAAAACTAGACGCTGAGTAAAACTACTTTCTTTTATAAAAGCCTCATGGCAAACTGCCGTTCTAAGTAAAGAGTAGGAATGGTAGTTTGTCAGCGCACATCATGGTATTTGATTCAGGTATAGGTGGAACCACAGTACTTGAGCATATTCAGCAAAGCATTCCTCACGCTCAATATAGTTACTTCATGGATAATGCATTATTGCCTTATGGTGCACAGTCGCAGCAGACTATAATTAGTCGCTTATGTGGACTAATCCAATTTATCAAAAATGAGTCGCTCAATGTCGACTTAATTGTTATAGCCTGCAATACCGCCTCAACATCTGCATTAAGTGCGGTACGTCAAATAACAGATATTCCAATTGTAGGGGTTGTACCTGCGATTAAGCCCGCAGCACAAATAACACAATCAAAGCATATTGGATTATTGGCAACCCCTGCTACAGTAGCAAGTTCATATACGGATACACTGATTAAAGAGCATGCCTCACTTATAACTACAAGCTTATATAGTAGTGTTGAATTGGTCACCCTGGCAGAAACATTCTTTTTTACCCAATACTTAGATATAGAAAAGCTGCACGCTGAGTTAAACCGATTAAATATTAATAAAGATATCGATGTGCTGGTATTAGGCTGTACTCACTTTCCTATTCTTGCTAAACCAATTAGTGATTACTTTAAAGCACATATAGAGTTGTTAGATTCTGGTGCGGCTATTGCTAAGCGAGTTAGATCTTTACTGAATTTAAGCGATGATCAAGCAGGCATAAAAAAGCCGCTGCGGTATTATGCAACGGCTGATATATATAGTGATAAACTAGCCGTTAAGCAAGTTACACTGTTTGATCCGACTCTGAACGATAAGAGTTAGAATCATCTTCTTGTTTTTGTTTTGCTTCACGTACTTTTAAAGTACGTTGTTGGAACTCACTATCATTTAACTTAGCAATTGCGTTATCCGCATCAGCTTGAGCCATTTCAACAAAACCAAAGCCGCGACGTTTGCCAGTATTCTTATCTTTCAATAAACGAACATTAAATACCTTGCCTTGCTCTTCGAACAAAGCACGTACAACGCCTTCATTTGCGCGATAAGGAAGATTGCCAACATAAAGTGTTTTTGTTTTTACTTCGGCTTCTTCTGCACTTACTGATGACATTGCAGCAATGACAAGTCCACCAATTAATAAACCAGCACCAAATAGTAGTGCAGGGTCTAATGCTAGGCTTGCAAGTGCAAACTTAACGATAACAAAACCAACAACAGCAAGAATAACTGCAAAGATAAAAGATTTTTGATCGGGTAATTTCATTTTGATCTACCAATAAACAGGAAATAAACATTAATTTAACATTGTGAACTTGCTATCTTAACGTCTTAATTGAACATAGCAATGAAATTTATAGTAAATAGTTAATAAGAGTGCAAAAAACGACCTAAAGTAAGCTCTTTCCATACCATTTTGATACTATTTGCCTGAAAGTTGAGCAAACAGTAAGAAGATCTAAAAAAAAGGTTGATCTGTTTTCGGATCTCCCTATAATGCGACCCCACTGAGACGGGGAACGCCAACGCATAGCGAGGCACGAGCTACTCAGAGAGTTAAATAAAACTTGAGTTT
>NZ_LKGQ01000037.1:0-24384 GCF_001401785.1 Pseudoalteromonas sp. P1-16-1b
GCTGATAGCTGATAGCTGATAGCTGATAGCTGATAGCTGATAGCTGATAGCTGATAGCTGATAGCTGATAGCTGATAGCTGATAGCTGAACTTATGAGATTTAAATGGAAAACAACTCAAACAACCTTAATCAAGCAAATACACCAGTGCAAAACAACATTGCCGATGACGAAATAGACCTACGCGAGCTATTTACCGCTATTTGGCAAGGTAAGTGGATAATTATTGCCATAACCACTTTATTTGCTGTTGCATCTGTTTTTTACGCCATAAACCAGCCAAACATTTATAAATCAGAGGCGTTACTCGCACCCGCAGAGCAAGACCAACAAGGCGGTTTGGGAGCTCTAGCAGGTCAGTTTGGTGGCTTAGCAAGTTTAGCTGGGGTTAACTTAGGCTCAAGTGGCGGGATTGATAAAACGCAAATGGCGCTTGAGGTACTAAAATCGCGCCAGTTTACCAGCGCATTTATTCAAAAACATAATATACTGCATGATTTAATGGCCGTGGAGTCATGGAATCGTGAAACCAATACCACTAGTTATAATAAAGATGTTTATAACCAAGCGGAAAATAAATGGCTGCGAGAAGTTAAAGCTCCCTTTAAACCAGAGCCTTCAATGCAAGAGGCGTATAAAGAATTTAGTAAAGTTGTGAGTGCAAATAAAGATAAAGAAACTGGCATGGTTAAAATTGCCATAGAGCACGTATCGCCCTATATAGCGCAGCAATGGGTGAACTGGTTAATACAAGATATAAACGCCACCATGAAACAACGTGATGTATTAGAAGCAATTAAAAGTACCGATTTCTTAACCAAACAATTGGGGCAAACTAAAATAGCGGACATACGTGCCATACTTTATAAGCTAGTTGAAGAGCAAACAAAAACTATCATGTTTGCCAATGTACGAGACGAATATGTATTTAAAACTATAGACCCTGCAATAGTGCCAGAACAAAAATCAGGCCCTAAACGCGCACTAATTTGTATTTTGGGTGTTTTATTGGGTGGTGTGTTAAGTACAGTATTTGTGCTGATTAGGTGTTTTGCAAAAAAAGATTAGCTTCAAAGAAAAAATTAGCCTACTTAAGTAGCTAATTCAACACTATACAAAATTATTAATTAAAGTAGCTTTTTCAGAACAAGTAAAAGCATATTAGGAAAACTTATGTTAAACAATAAAACAGTTTTAATTACTGGTGGCACAGGGTCATTTGGTAAAAAATTTATCGAGAGTATTCTTGCACGCTATCCTGATGTAAAAAAAATAATTATCTATTCGCGTGATGAATTAAAGCAGTCTGTGATAAAACAAAAATACCCTACATATGATTACCCACAGCTACGTTTTTTTATTGGTGATGTACGCGATAAAGAACGCATGACTCAGGCATGTGAAGGTGTTGATGTAATTATTCATGCCGCAGCGATTAAGCAAGTTGATACAGCGGAATATAATCCTACCGAATGTATTCGTACCAATATTGATGGTGCCGAAAATGTTATACATGCAGCATTAGCATGTGGTGTTAAGGATGTAGTTGCGCTATCAACTGATAAGGCTTGTGCCCCTATAAATTTATACGGAGCTACTAAGTTAGCGTCTGACAAATTATTTGCAGCTGCTAATAATATACGTGGTTCCAAAGATATTAAATTTAGTGTAGTGCGCTATGGCAATGTAATGGGGTCTCGTGGTTCTGTTATTCCTTTCTTTTTAGAAAAGCGAAAAGACGGTGAATTACCAATAACACATAAAGAAATGACGCGTTTTAACATTTCTTTGCAAGCAGGTGTTGATTTAGTCATGTTTGCACTAGGTCATCATTTAGGAGGCGAAATTTTCGTGCCTAAAATACCATCTTATAAAATATTAGATATTGCCGAAGCAGTAGCACCTAATTGTGAAACGCGTGATGTGGGTATTCGCCCTGGCGAAAAACTGCATGAAGAGATGATTACAGACACAGACTCGCTAAATACAATTGATTTAGGTCCTTACTATGCAATTTTACCGTCTGTATCGTATACATATACAGAAGAAGAGTATATTGCGCACCATAAAGCGGAAAAAGTACCATTCGGCTTTAAATATAACTCAGGGACTAATACAGAATGGGAAACCGTAGAAGGTTTGCGTCAGCTTATTATTGAGCACGTCGATCCATCATTTGAAGTACAAGGTTAATGAAATGATACCGTATGGAAAGCAAGACATAACTCAGGTAGATATTGATACGGTTGTTGATGTTTTAAAATCAGACTTTTTAACGCAAGGACCTCAAGTGCCCGCGTTTGAACGTGCATTAATGGATGTAACTGGTACTAATTACGCATTAGCTGTTAATAGCGCTACATCAGCCTTGCATATTGCTTGCTTAGCATTAGGTTTAGGTGAGGGGGATAGCTTGTGGACAACGCCTATTACCTTTGTAGCCTCGGCTAATTGTGGCTTGTATTGCGGCGCAAAGGTAGATTTTGTTGATATTGACCCAACTACCTATAACCTTTGCCCGAAAGCGTTGGAACAAAAGCTGATTGTAGCTAAAAATCTAGGTACCTTACCTAAGGTTTTAGTAGCCGTGCATTTATGTGGTCAGCCATGTGACATGAAAGTAATCCATGCGTTATCAAAAGAATACGGTTTTAAGATAATTGAGGATGCTTCACATGCAATAGGTGGGCGATATTTAGAGCAACCAATTGGTTCATGTGAATACAGCGACATTACTGTATTTAGCTTCCACCCAGTTAAAATTGTTACCACTGCCGAAGGTGGCGCAGCATTAACAAATAGCAAAGCACTTGCAGATAAAATGGTGCTTTACCGCAGCCATGGTATCACGCGTGATGAAGCCTTAATGGAAAATACTTCACACGGTGGATGGTATTACGAGCAAGTTGATTTAGGCTTTAACTACCGCATGACTGAGCTGCAAGCTGCATTGGGTGTTTCGCAAATTTCGCGCTTGGAAGAATTTGTAGCTGCACGCCATAAATTAGCCGAGCGTTATAATGATAAGCTTGCGAGCTTGCCAATTGTACTACCTTATCAGTTACCTAATACGTATTCGGGTTTACATTTATTTGTAATTCGTTTAAACCTTGGAGAAATATCAAAAACTCATAAACAAGTATTTGATGAACTTAGAGAGAGTGGGATAGGTGTTAATCTGCACTATATTCCAGTGCACTTACAACCTTATTATCAAAAAATGGGCTTTAAACAAGGTGATTTCCCTCACGCTGAAGCCTACTACGCTAACGCAATTTCTGTCCCTATGTTTCATGGTATGACCTATGAACAGCAAGATGAAGTTATAAGTAAATTAACACAAATATTAGAAGTCTAATCATGAATATTGCAGTTATTCCTGCCCGTGGAGGCAGTAAACGCATACCTCGCAAAAATATTAAAGAGTTTCATGGTAAGCCAATGATTGCTTATTCCATTGAGACTGCCTTAAACAGTGGATGCTTTGATAAAGTAATTGTATCTACTGATGATGCAGAAATAGCTGAGGTTGCTATAAAATATGGTGCAGAAGTGCCCTTTATGCGACCGTCTAATATTGCTGATGATTATGCCACTACACTTGACGTAATAAAACATGCTATTGAATTTACTGAGCAACAAGCTTGGGGTATTAAAAATGTATGTTGTATTTATGCAACAGCCCCTTTTTTAACGCCTGAATTTATTCAAAAGGGTCTAAAAGAGCTAACTGAAAATGCTATTGATTACGCATTTAGCGCTACTAGTTTTCCCTTTCCGATTCAAAGAGCTATTAAACTGAATTCTGAGAAATATGTAGAAATGTTTCAGCCAGAACATTTAAATACTCGTTCGCAAGATCTCGAAGAAGCATATCATGATGCCGGACAGTTTTATTGGGGCACTGCCAACGCATTTATAGCAAGAAAGCCTATTTTAGGTACAAGTTCGAAGGCTGTTTTGTTACCACGTAAAAGAGTACAAGATATAGATACACCTGAAGATTGGGAGTTAGCAGAAGCTTTGTTCCGAGCGATTGAATGCTAAAGGTCGTAATTAGGTCTGATGCGTCCTCTTATATAGGCAGCGGCCATATTATGCGTTGCTTAGTATTGGCTGATAGGCTAAAACTAGATGGGCACGACGTTTTATTTGCCACTCGTCCTCAAAACGGCGATTTAGTGACATTTATAAAGCAGCGTGGTTTCTCTATTTATGAATTACAGCAACCTGCGGCTTGGTTAGTACCAAACTCGACTGCGGATTATGCCGCGTGGTTACAAGTCACTGAGTATGATGATGCTCAAGAATGCGCTACTGCATTTGATAGCCCTGATTTAGTCATCACAGACCACTATGGTATTGGTGCACAGTGGCATAAGGTAGTAAAAAAAGCGTATAACTGTAAAATTATTGCAATTGACGATTTAGTAAGAGAGCATGCTGCAGACTTGATTATAGATCAAACATTGCTTAGAGAGCCAAGTGAATATCATTTATTAAACTCTAAGGCCGTCGTCTTAACAGGCACGGAATATGCCATTATAAACACTCATTTTTCGCATCGACATTCATCACAATTGATAGCTCCAAATACATTGTTGAATACACCGCATTTATTATTATCTATGGGGGGTATAGATGCCCCCAATGCGACATTGCATGTACTTGATGTTTTAAAAAAAAGTGTTAACCGGCCAATAACAACTGTATTGCTTAGCCCTAAAGCACCTCACTATAAATGTGTTAAAGAGTTTGCTGTAAAGCATAGCGCGTGGTTGACTCACATCGATTTTGTAGATGACATGGCTACTCTCATGTGTGAGCATGATATTGCCATTGGTGCGCCAGGCTCAACATCATGGGAACGTGCTTGTGTCGGGTTACCTAGTATTGTTATAGCACTTGCTGATAACCAGCAGACTATTTGTAAAAATTTAGAAACCGTGGGTGCTGCAATTAGCGTTGAGTTAGACTCGATTAGTAAAAACTTAATGAAGGCGTATGAGCAGTTAATTGCAGACTATTCAAAAATGAGAACAATAAATCTGCAGTTATGTGATGGGCAAGGTGTTAAGCGAATAATGAAGCATATTACTAAATTACTTAGCGGTTCACTAACCCTAAGATTGGCGACACAGCTTGATGTTGAACAGGTGTACGCTTGGCAATCTCAACCCGAAACGCGACGTTATGCACTTAATAAAGACGTTCCGAGTTTAGCTGAGCATCGGGTTTGGATGACTAAAAAGCTAGCAAGTAAAAATGACTACTTTTATATCATTGAGTTAACCAATGGGGAAGATGAAAAAAAGACTCCCGTAGGCGTGGTCAGGTTAGATATGACAGCAGTAGATACGTATACCATTTCCATCTTTATAGCACCAGAGCACTTTGGTAAAGGTGTTGCGAAACTCGCTTTGAAACAAGTAGATATATTACATCCTACAGAAATCATACATGCTGTTGTACTAAAAGAAAATACAGCATCACAAGCTTTGTTTAGCCGAGCCGGCTATCAACGAATTAATGAAGAGCAATTTACTCGACAACCCGTAGAGTGAGGGATTTATGAATAAATTTATTAGCATAGATAACAGAAAAATTGGTGCAGACTATGCACCGTACATCATTGCTGAAATGTCGGCAAACCATAACGGTGATATAGAAAACGCTTATAAAATAATGGAAATGGCAAAAGATTGCGGTGCGGATGCAATAAAGTTGCAAACATATCGGCCTGATACCATAACAATGAAAAGTGATAACCCTGAATTTTTAATTAAAGGGGGGTTGTGGGACGGTAAAACTCTGTATGATTTATATGAAGAAGCACATATGCCTTGGGACTGGCACAAACCTCTTTTTGAGAAAGCAAAAGAATTAGGTATTACTATTTTTAGTTCGCCCTTTGATTTTACAGCAGTTGACTTGCTGGAAGAACTGGGGGCTCCTGCTTATAAAATAGCGTCATTTGAAGCCATTGATTTACCTTTGATTGAATATGTTGCTAAAACTGGTAAGCCAATGATTATTTCAACGGGTATGGCAAATGAAGAAGAAATTCGTGAAGCCGTAGAAACAGCAAAAAATGCAGGCTGTAAAGAGTTAGTAGTACTACATTGTGTAAGTGGTTATCCAGCGCCATCAGGCGATTATAATTTGGCGACTGTTGCAGACATGGCCACACGTTTTGATGTATTAACGGGTCTATCAGACCATACTATCGACAATACGACTGCGATTACTTCAGTTGCACTAGGGGCATGTTTAATTGAAAAACATGTAACGCTTGATAGAAATGGTGGTGGGCCGGATGACAGCTTTTCGTTAGAAAAGCCAGAGTTATTAGAGTTGTGTAGAGATTCTAAAATAGCATGGGAAGCGGTTGGTAAAGTAAATTATGAACGTAAAGAAAGCGAAAAAGGTAATGCAATCTTTAGGCGATCATTATATGTAGTAAAGGATGTTGCTGAAGGTGAGGTATTTACACATGACAATGTTAAGAGTATTAGACCTGGGTATGGTTTAGAGCCTAAGCATTTGTATAAAGTTATAGGTAAAAAGGCTAAAAAAGCATTAAGAAAAGGAGTAGGTTTGAACTGGGAGAGCATAGGTAAAGACTAAAATGAATAGTTTATCAAAATTTTTGCCTAAAAGTAGCTTTTTCCGCAGTGCATCAATTTATTTTTTATCTAATGTTATATCTGCAGTAATTCCATTTTTACTGCTACCTATTTTGACGAGATACCTGACGCCCGAAGAGTATGGTGAAATTGCTCTATTTCAAGTATTGGTCGGTTTTTTCTCTGCTTTTGTTGGTGTTAATGTAAATGGAGCTATCGTTAGGTACTACTATGAAAAATCAACTTCGCAGAATAACGATATATCGAATTATATTGGAGTTTGCTTTTTAATATTGCTGGTAAGTATGCTAATTGCTTTATTAAGCATGTTTGTGTTCAGTGGTTATATATCTGAATCAATAAAGATTAATGAAAGCTATATTTATATAGCGTTATTAGTTTCAGCATTTAGTTTTTTAATCAAAATTAGGTTAAGCCAGTATCAGGTTAGAAAGTTACCCCTTAAGTATGCGTTTATTCAAATTCCTAATGCAGCTTTGTCAGTATTGATCACATTACTACTTATTATTGGATTTTCACTTGGACCTAATGGAAGAGTTTATGCAATGCTAGTCTCTGCAGTATTTATAAGCTTTGTTTGTGTGTACCTTTTAATTAAAGAGAGAGTTGTCTCCTTTCGTAATTTAAAAAAAGAATACTTCTTTGATGCGTTAAACTACGGCGTGAAAATTATACCGCACATTTTAGGTGTTTTTTTAATTGGGATAATAGACCGATATATTATAGCAAGTAAAATAGGCCTCAATGAAGTTGGTATATATATGTCTGCTATACAGTTGGGCTTAATACTTTCTGTTTTGTTCGATGGGATAAATAAAGCTTTTGTTCCTTGGCTATTTTCTATTTTGAAAAGAGATATTGCTTCAGAAAAAAATAAGGTTGTAAGGTTTACATACGGATACATCATTCTATTGGTATCAATGATGCCTTTCTTTTATTATCTCTCTCCCTTAGTTGTGAATACTGTTTTGGGTAAGGATTTTTCTGATGCCGCTGATATCATTGGTCTTATCCTAATCGCGCAATGCTTGAGTGGTATCTATCTCATGTTTACAAATTATATAATCTATGAGAAAAAAACCGGAAGATTATCATTAATAACTATCACATGTGGAGGAGTGCACGTTGCTCTTTCATTATTTTTACTTGAAGAAAATGGAATATATGGTGTTGCTATATCGTTAGTGATTACGATGTTTATTAGAGCAATTAGCACTTTTTATATTTCTAGCAAATATTCCAATATTAAATGGTATTAAATTTAACTCTTATGAAAAAATATACAATAGTAACTACATACCCTGAGGGTGGCTCTAAGAATATTGGAGATCAGCTGATAACGAATAGTTTAATCTCTGCAATTAAGGATATAAAAGAAAATGATATTCATTTTGATATAATTTGGCGCGGTGATACTTGGAAGAACGTACAAAAAATTATTGAATCATCAGATACAATCATTTTTGCATGCTTGGCTATACGTCCATCAATGGCGAGTAGAGAGTACCCCTTTTTAAAAAATATACTTGAATCAAATATTCCTATTCATGTCGTATCTGCGGGAACTGCACTGAATGTTGATTCTGATAAAATAGCAATAGAGAATTATGTTGATGATGAATCAAAAAAATTACTTTTAGCGCTGGATGAAAAATGTACTACCTTTACCACGAGGGGATTACTTACACAGCGGTTTTGTAATTCCATTGGGATGAAAGTAAGCTCGTTTGCTGGAGATGTTGCTTTTGTCGAACGAAAATATTCGGACTTAAAGTTTCAGCTTAATCAGGAAATTAAAAATATTGTTATTTCAGATCCACATTATTCAATTAACTATATCTCTCTGTTAAGTGAAACATATAAAAAACTAAAAAGCACTTTCCCAAGTTCAAATATTAAAATTGCTTTACATGGAAATAACAAGGTTGTTAAGAACTTTGCAATTGAAAACAATATTAACTTCGTCGAAATATATAAAGATAAAGATAGTGGTTTAAGAATTTACGATGACGCTGATATTCATGTAGGTTTTAGAGTTCATGCCCACGTTTCTATGCTGAAAAGAAGAAAGTATTCGTATCTATTTGAGCAGGATGGAAGAGGTTGTGACTATGGGTTAACGATAGAACGTAAGATTTCAATTCCAGCATATCGAAGCGATACAAAAACATTTATCAGTCGAATAAAAGCTAAGATATTCCCTCAACTTAGCTTTTTTCAAACTGGTGTAAAAGATAATCTTGCTGAGCAGATGATGGCCATAGTGTCTTACGATAACAAAACTGGGTTTAGGCGTTTTCTTTATTTAGAACAGCAATTTAATGGGTTTTCATTAAATATTGAGAATCAAATAAAAAAAATAACTTAAGGTTTAATTTTTTCACTTTTATTCATTAAGGTTATCTTCTGTAAATGATTAGGCATATATGTACAGGTTAATAAAAAATAGTTTGTTAATGTTAGATAAAAGCAATGAGCTTAGGTTAAGTTATTTAATTGCAAACAAGTTAAATGATAATCCTAAGTTTATTAATCGAGATACGAGTTATAAAGGTATTTTATTTCGTATTTTAATCTTTATTCGTAAGCTAATTGCTAATTTCTCTTTTAATAAAAACAAATATAAATGTGAAAACTTTGAAGTTTATATTTATTCTGGGACTAAAAACCAGTATGACAGTCTTGTTTCAACGGCCCAAGGGTTATACTATTCAAATGTAAAATTTAAATGGACTCAAGATAACTTTTTTCAAAGCAGCCAGTGTTTTAGTGGTAACACTGAAGCTTTAAATATTTCATTTAAGGTACTATTCTCTGCGATTATTATTTTTCTTATTAAAGCCCCAAGGCTTTATTTCAGACTTCTTAAGCTCGGTAAAAGAGATGAAATTAAATATGGTTTTGATGATTTTTGCATGAACTATATATATATTCCATATTTTATTGATGAATTAAAGCGTTTCAATTACAAGCTAGTTATTATGTCCAATGATCATAATCAAGCAAATAGGTGCCTTAACTTAGTATCAAAAGAAAATGGTATAGAAACTTGTTATTTACAGCATGCTTCAGTTTCACACATGTTCCCAAAATTAGAGTTTAATTATGCTTTTTTAGATGGTTACCAAGCATTTGAAAATTATTTATCTTGTGAAGACAATGTTACTATACTGCCTGTTAATAAAACAATGGATTCATGTAGAACAGTTTTCCTTTCAGGGCAGAAGAAAGTCATAGGTAAAAAATTAAAAAATAGTACAACTAATTTTAATTTTGGAATTGCTGTGAATAAATTAGATTGTATTGAAGAAGTGATTTTTTGTGTAAATATGCTTTTGAGTACTGGACTAAAAGTTTCTTTGAGGGTACACCCAGCACAAAACAAAGCTTTTCTAAGGGAGTTAGATAAGTTTTTGAATGAATGCAAACACCCTAACTTAATTATTATGAGTGCAAGGGATGTGTCATTGTCAAGCTTCTTTTCTTTTGTTGATGTCTTGTTTGCATCTAATAGTAGCATTCATTTAGAAGCGGCATTAGCTGGCGTAATAACTATATATATTAACTTTGGTGATTATAGTATTAATGATGATTACTACGGGTATGTAGCTAAGGGGGTTTCATTTGAGTACAAGCGTGGGATGGATATGAATCTTTTAGAAAGTTTATTTTCTCTTTCAAGTTCTCCGGCTAGGAAGCAAGCTATTCAAAAGTTTAGTGCAACATACTCAACATGTTGGAACGGTAATGAAGGGCAGCTAGTGGCGGAAACTATCAGAGAAATCATTAAAGGTGACACACTGTACGAACATTTTGAAAATACCAATAAAGGTTACAATAATTTTGATGTTTATAGTCCTAAAGCAAAGTGATTTAACTTTTGTTATTAATAGGCTAAAGATTAGTGTTATTTCTTTTTCGCTTATGGCTTTAGATGTTTAATAGAAAACCTGAAATATTCACACCAGAAGAGAGGCGTTGTAAGCACTTAACGCCAAGTAATTATTCAGTGACTGATTAGGGTGTATTAGACTGGATAAAGTTTCATCTATTTTAACGGGTAATTCCAGTGATATTTTGTCGTAACACTTGGTGGTAATTTATAAAAAGATGTTTTAACTTAATGATACCTACAGCCAATGTAACTTAAACATAAAAAGCATTATATCTTATCAGGAAGACATAAACCTTATTTTAGTTGTTTAAATAATAACAAAGAGTCATGTGCAAGGTGTAGACCCTTACATGATATGGTAATATACGGTTAAGTTCAGTTAAAGGTTGTTTTTGCCGATGGAGTTAAAGCCCTTAACTAAAGTCTTCTAATTTAAGTTGTTCAGAATGATTTGCTAAATAATTAGCATTAGTCAGCTTTAATTTAGTTTACTAATCGCTTACTTTCGTTCATTCATAGCTAGTGTTTACATTAAACATAAAATAGCTTTATTTGTATACTAGGGCCATTCTTAGAAAGTTGTTACATATGAGTTATCAGAGTGTTAAAGTTCAAAGCGTTTTTTTATTTTTGCTTACTATTAATTTTTTATTCCCTACATTTAATTCGATTTTGTCCAGAACGGGTACAGTAGGTATTTTAATAATAAATTCATTCGTTTTATTTTCTATTATTATACTTTTAGTTTATTTTTTTAAAAGATACCTACATAGATTGTCTGTTCCAGAGGTTGTATTCTTATCAGTATGTTGTTTGTATTTTATTAATATTCTAATTACAGGCATCTTGAATTATAAAGTGCAGCTTTCTGATTTATTTGAGTTATTTAGACCTGTTTT
The DNA here is from genome assembly GCF_001401785.1 of Pseudoalteromonas sp. P1-16-1b. Taxonomy (GTDB): domain Bacteria; phylum Pseudomonadota; class Gammaproteobacteria; order Enterobacterales; family Alteromonadaceae; genus Pseudoalteromonas; species Pseudoalteromonas undina. The sequence continues at coordinate 11,441 of NZ_LKGQ01000037.1, forward strand.
TTATCTGGCGTTATTCATGCTTGGTTATAATATGATCCGGTTAGGGCTATTAAATGTGAATAAAGCTATTAGTCTGTTCTCATTTTTTATTTTACTCACAGCAATATTCAGCTTAATAAATATTATTTTTTTTGAGCAATTCGGTCGTTTAGTGATGTCTTTTTACGTAAAAGACACCTTGTTACCTAGTAGAAGATTCACCGGTACTTTTCAAAACCCATATGACTTTGCTTTTATTGGTGTCCTTCCTTTAGCTTATTACCTTTTTAGGTTTCTTTCTAAGGGATCTTTTAAATACATAATTGCTGTCGGTGTTATTTTGACTACGGCTTTATTTGGGCAAAGTAAAGCTGGCTTTATTACAATGTTAATAGTATTGACTCAGGTGCTTTTATTTTATCCGCTTTGTGCTCATCCTAATAAAACTCTTTCAAATAAGTCTGTATTAATACGCTTTCTTTCTCTTCCTTTTATTTTTATTATGGTTGCTATTTATGTGTACATAGAGTTTGGGGATAAATTTAGTTATTTAGTTAATGGTATTATAGCATTATCTAGTGGAGGAGACCGTTCATCAAATATCAGGCTAGAGCAAATCTTTTTAGCATATGACATGTTATCTTCAGATATAGTCAACTTAATCTTTGGTTTTGGATCGTATAAACACAGTGGTTTAATGTTTGAATCCTTATATCCTTTATACTTTTTTAGGTATGGTATGTTTGCTATTCTGTTTTTTGCATTTTGGATTATCTTACCATTAATTCTTGTTACTTTTTTTAAGTCAAAGGCTCTTTCTAACCCCTCCAGGTTAATATTATTTACATTCTTTTTTGCTGTACTTCCATCAGGGATGGGAAATAATATAATTGACCAAAATCGTATACCTTTTATTTATTTCTTTTTAATTGGTAGTGTCTATTGTGCGTATTTTAATAAGTGTAATTTAAATGAAAAAAATTCTGCTATCTAATATCTCCTTCTTTGGCTGTTATGGTGGTATTGAAAATTCTTTAAGGTTTTTAGCTAAAGAGTATCTTTTGATGGGGATGGAGGTTCTAATTTTTACTGGGTACAATCGTAATATTGAAAACGGCTCTAATTTTAAAAGAAAAGATACTTTAGATGGTATAACACATTACAGATTTATGTATAAGCCATTTAAAAGGAGGCTTTTTAATATATTATTCTTACCGCTCATCCCTTTAGATATTCTGTATGCTTTGTGCTTGATAAAAAAAGAAAATATAACTTATTCTGTATCTCGTAACCAATTTGTTTGTTTCTTTATTAATATTTTTTTTAGTTCTATAAATAGATATTTGGCACCTGGTTTTAGTAGCTATCAATCATCAAGAGAGTTTTTAGGTAGGAGTGGTATTGCGTCTAGTATAAAACGTAAAATTCATAATTTTTTTGACTTACGCGCTATCTGTCATAGCTCACAGATTGCTGTATTTTCAAATAATATGCTTTATCAAGCAGATTGTATTTTAAAAGCATCAAATACAAAGTTTAACATTTCGAATATTAAACTATTTAAACCAGGTGTAGATAAATATTTGTTTCACCCTATATCTACTGTGCAAAAAGCCAGTGTTAGGAAGGCGTTAAAATTACCGTATGATAAAAAACTTATTTTGTGTGTTGGCCGGTTTGTTTCTGCTAAAGGCTTCGATATTGCTATACAGTCAATGAAATATCTAGGTAAAGAAAACACCACTCTAGTGATTGTAGGCGATGGAGACTTATTCAACGAGTATTCAGAAATGATAGAACAAAATAATTTAACTGATTCAGTTATATTGGTGGGTGCAACTAATAAAACAGCACTTTACTATCAGGCTTGTGATTACTTCTTTATGTCTTCTATATATGAACCTCTAGGGCAAACAATCCTTGAAGCTATTTCTTCAGGGTTGCCTGTGATAGCTTTTGACCAAGAAGTAGTCTTAACCGCGACTGAAGAAATTTTAGGTGAGAATATTTTTGTTAGTTTGCCTTCTTTGGAGCCTACGTCAATCGCTACTTTTATAAGGAAACTACCAAATGTAGAGCAGGATATATATATAACTGCTTCTAACCAAGCATTATCCCTTTCAAAAAAGTATGATTGGTCTGTGCTAGCTCATAATTTAATAGATTAGGTTTTTACAGTTACTGCCATTGACTTTAATTCGTATGAGATTAAGTGTTTACAGTAATACTTAAAAAAGAATTTAAGCGTTACTTTTTCCTTATATGAATATAAATGGTGAACTCTAAATTTTAAATGCATTGAGAGTAATTTCATTTGCATATGCTAGCAATAGTTTTACTTGCTGGTTGATTTATAAATCAAGGTGAATTAACAATGTTAAAGGTATCTATAATTACTCCTTTTTATGAGGCTTTTGATACGATTGATGAGACTGTCCAATCAGTATTAGGACAAACATATGATAATTGGGAGCTAATTATCTGTAATGATAATGGGCTTTTAGGCGAAGAGTTTTTAAAAAAAAGATATAGTGATCCTCGGATTAAAACTATCAATAATACCCAAGGTCAAGGTGCTGCTGCAGCAAGGAATGCAGCAGTTTTAGTAGCTCAAGGGAAGTATGTTACTTTCCTAGATAGTGATGATATTTGGAGCAAGGAGAAGCTTGCGATTCAAGTTGAATTTATGTCAAATAATTCAATCGAATTCTCTTATGGCTCTTACAATATATTTAAAGACGACCCTAATGAAAATATGGGCACTTTTATCCCACCTGAATCGTTATCTTTTAATGATCTAATTAAAAACTGCCCTATAGGTTGCCTAACAGTTATGATTGATGTGGAGAGAGTGAGAGGGTTTCAATTTCCTAATATAAAAAAGGAAGATTATGCTTTATGGCTAACTTTAATGAAGGAAGGCTTCGTTGCTCACAAATATCCAGGTAATTATGCATACTACCGTTTAAGAAGTAATAGCTTGTCATCTAATAAATTTAGAGAATTACATAGCCAATATAATGTTTTAAGAAAAATTGGCGAGCTGTCATCTATAGAGGCAACTTATTACACTTTACTTTATTCATTAAATGGAATTAAAAAGCATTTATTTACATATAAACTTACTCAGTAAGTTCAGCTTTTATATTGCTTATTGGTAACTATTCAGCTTTTACAGTATTAAAATATTGCATAGCTCATTCTTCAATATTAAATTGAGCGTTTTATCTGCCAAAGTTTTTCGTCAAGGGGAAGAAAGGTAGCCTCTAAAGTTAATTAGTCTCTTGTAAGCTCAGGGTTATTCCTATAGATATAGATAATTTATAGCTGATACTAAATAACTCTGATAAAATTACTCTTCACTTATTGAATAATCTTAAAGGATTAATATGAAAGTTGCTGTGGTAGGCACAGGTTATGTTGGCCTGTCTAATGCAATGCTATTAGCACAACAAAACAATGTGGTTGCAATTGATATTGATGAAAAAAAAATAGCGCTCTTAAAGGATAAACGGTCACCCATTGTGGATGCTGAAATTAGCGAATTTTTACAAAATGAAGCGTTAAATTTTACAGCAACTACAAATATAGAGATTGCCCTTGTTGATGCTGACTTTGTTATTATTGCCACCCCGACCGATTATGACCCTGATACTAATTACTTCAATACTAATAGTGTTGAATCGGTTATTTGTGATGTTATTAAAATAAACCCAGCAGCTGTTATGGTTATTAAGTCAACTGTACCCGTAGGTTACACGCGATCGGTTAAAGAAAAGTTTGCAACGAATAATATTTTATTCTCACCTGAATTTTTGCGGGAGGGTAAGGCATTACATGATAACTTATACCCGTCGCGTATCGTGGTTGGTGAACAAAGTGAACGCGCCACTGTATTTGCTGGCTTGCTTAAGCAAGGTGCGATAAAGCAAGATGTTGAGGTATTATTTACCGACTCGACAGAAGCTGAAGCAATTAAATTATTCTCTAACACTTATCTTGCTATGCGTGTTGCCTATTTTAATGAGCTCGATAGCTACGCTGAAGCGCATGGCTTAAATAGCAAGCAGATTATACAAGGTGTTGGTTCAGATTCGCGCATAGGTAACCATTATAATAATCCCTCATTTGGATATGGTGGGTACTGCCTACCCAAAGATACTAAGCAGTTATTAGCAAATTATAAAGATGTGCCTAATAATATTATTGGTGCAATTGTTGATGCTAATACTACACGCAAAGATTTTATTGCAGATTCAATTATTAAACGAAATCCTAAAGTGGTTGGTGTATACCGATTAGTGATGAAGTCGGGGTCAGATAACTTTAGAGCCTCTGCTATTCAAGGAATTATGAAGCGCATCAAAGCGAAAGGGATTGAGGTTGTTGTGTATGAGCCAGTTCTTGATGAAAATGAGTTTTACCACTCGCGTGTATTTAAAAGTTTAGCTGAATTTAAAAAAATATCTGATGTCGTTATTTCTAACCGTATGGTTAATGAGTTAAGTGATATTGCGCATAAGGTTTATACACGCGACTTATTTGGTAGTGATTAAGCCTCAATATTTGTCAAAGATAAAATACTATAAATAACTTATTAGAGATTAAAATGTTTATCGATCTGTTTTTCACTTTTTTCATCGCCTTTGCAATTTTATTTTTAATGCGCAAGGTGGCTCGCCGAGTGGGTCTTGTAGATAAGCCCTCAGGAAGAAAAGTGCACACGGGTAATGTACCATTAGTTGGTGGCGTTGCAATATGTATAACTATAGTTAATTATATTTATACGCATCCTAATATGATCAACTATGCAAATTTATATATGCTCTGCATTTGCGGTTTAACGGCTGTTGGGGCTTTAGACGACCGTTTTGATTTAAGTGTAAAAGTACGTATGTTAGTGCAAGCATTAATATCCGTAGCTATGATTTACTTTGCTAATGCAGAACTGCATACACTGGGTAATTTACTTGGTTTTGGGGCTATTGAGTTAGAACTATTTGGTGGTGTGGTAACTGTACTTGCTGTTATTGGCTGTATAAATGCATTTAATATGGTTGATGGGATTGATGGTCTATTAGGTGGTTTATCAATAGTGACTTTTGCAAGTATTGGCATATTACTTTTATTAGCTGGAGAACAAAGTCTCAGTTACCTTTGTTTGTTATTAGTAGTATGTATGGTGCCTTATATTTTATTAAACTTAGGGTTTGTTGGTCATAAGCGTAAAGTTTTTATGGGTGATGCGGGCAGCATGATGATTGGCTTTACTGTTATTTGGTTGCTTATAGGCGCAAGCCAAACGGCTGGTAACCCCATGATTCGACCTGTTACAGCACTATGGTTAATTGCAGTGCCGTTAATGGATATGGTTGCCATAATGGTTCGCCGAGTTAAGCATGGTAAATCTCCTTTTAAGCCAGACCGTGAACATTTACATCATATTTGTCAGCGTTTAGGTTTTTCATCGATTCAGACATTAACTTTAATATGTTTTATCGCTACGGCTTTTGCCGCGGTGGGGATCGTTGGTGAAATATTATTGGTAGCTGAATATGTTATGTTTTATGGTTTTATTGCTATTTTTACTGTGTACCTTATATTTTTAATAAACTATTGCACTGTAATGAATTACTTCCGACGCAAGCTAAATTTACCTGAAAAACAGTTTTCATCAAACTAGTATATTCTTTTCTAAAACAACGGGTTAGCAAGTAGGTGTTTTACTTTCTGAAATATTTATAACTTACTCTACCTACTTTTAGCTAATTCAGGCTGTATATATTTAGCTATGCTATTTTTGTAAATAAATGTACTCACTTAAATTAAAGGACTACCTGTGAAAGCTGTAATTCCTGTTGCCGGTTTAGGCACCCGTATGTTGCCAATGACTAAGGCAATCCCTAAAGAAATGCTCCCCTTGGTTGATAAACCGCTTATTCAATACATTGTAAATGAATGTGTGGCGGCGGGTATTAAAGAAATTGTACTCGTAACACATAGCTCTAAAAATGCCATTGAAAACCACTTTGATACCAGTTTTGAACTAGAGGCCACGCTAGAAAAGCGGGTTAAGCGCGCTTTACTTGAAGAAGTACGCTCTATTTGCCCTGCAGATGTGACTATTATGCATGTGCGCCAAGGTGAAGCTAAAGGTTTAGGGCACGCCATTTTATGCGCCAAGCCAATTGTGGGTGATGACGACTTTGTAGTGGTGCTACCTGATGTAATCCTCGATGCTTATACAGCAAATCAAAAAACTGAAAACTTAGCGGCGATGATCGCACGTTTTAAGCAAACCCATGCCAGTCAAATTATGTTAGAGCCTGTTGCTATTGAAGATGTAAGTAAGTACGGCATTGCTGATATTAATGGTGTAGAGCTTGCTGCTGGTGAAAGTGCAGCAATTAAAAAAATGGTTGAAAAACCAGCCGCAGATGTTGCTCCTTCAAATTTAGCTGTTGTTGGTCGTTATGTTTTAAGTAAAAATATTTGGCCATTACTCGCTAAAACTCATGTAGGCGCAGGTGGTGAAATACAGCTTACAGATGCGATTGATGCATTATTGGCTATTGATACGGTAGAAGCGTTTCATATGAGTGGCCGTTCGCATGATTGTGGCGACAAGCTCGGTTATTTAAAAGCAATAGTTGAATATAGCATGCGCGATAAAAGCTTAGGCAATGAGTTTACTGAGCATATGAAAAAGTTGGTTAAAGGGTAACGGGCATCGGGTAACGAGCTACGAGCGACGGGGTATGGGCATCGAGCCTAGAACCTCGAATTAACCAGTTGGGCTAATGGTTTTATTTTCTCATTTACTCCTCATTCACTTCTCTTTGTGAATAAGATCTTAAAATATTTATGCGCAAAGAGTTTAAGAGACGCTGCGCTTTTAGAGGAAGTTACGGGCTGCTGGTTACGAGCGACGAGTTAGGGACCTAAACCTAAGCCCTAAACCCTAAACCCTAAAACCAAATACTGACGCGGGGTGAACCTGCTGCTACAGACATAAAAAAACCTTGCGACACTAACCGCAAGGTTTTTAAATTTCTCGAACCTCGAACCTCGAACCTCGAACCTCGAACCTCGAACCTCGAACCTCGAACCTCGAACCTATCTCTTCCCAATTTCTACCTTCACCTCGTTCCCCAGCACTTCCCTATATTTTGCTGCGAGTGCATTTTTAGCGTCATCATCGCCGTGAACTATTTTTATATGGTGGGGCTTTTTGCGCATACCGGTTACAAATTTAATGAGACCTGCCTGATCTGCATGAGCACTATAACCGCTTATAGTGTGTATTTTGGCGTTAATATTCACCCTAGTATTATTTATCAACACGTAGCCATTTTGTGGGCCATAGGTTTGTATATCACGACCTAAAGTACCTCTGCCTTGGTAACCTACAAAGAGTACATCGGTGGTTTTGTCGGTTAAAAATTGATCTAAGTAGTTAACTATCCGTCCGCCGGTGCACATACCGCTTGCTGCTAGAATAATTGCAGGTGTTTGGCGGCTGGCTAAGTAATTTATTAAAGCTAAATGCTCGCTGTGGGTGTTTATAGTGGTGAGGTTTTCAAAGTCTAGAGGATGGCGGCCTTTGGCTACTTTTTGTTTTGCTTCTTCATCCCATAAATATTTAAACTTTCGGTACTGCTGAGTAAAGTTAGCCGCCATGGGGGAGTCGAGTATTACTTGTATTGTGCGCCAAGGTGAGTTTTTAGTTGAGGCATGAATTAGCTGTTCAAGTTCGTATAACAGCTCTTGTGTGCGGCCTATACTAAATGCAGGCACAAGCACGATACCGTTGTCGGTAACTGCGCGCTCAACCACGGCTTTTAAGGTTTGCGTACGTTGCTTTCGTCCTTGATGGTTTTTATCACCATAGGTTGACTCAATAACTAAGGTATCGGCTTTATAGGGCGCTTTAGGTGCGGGTAGTAAAGGCGTATAGGGCGCCCCTAAATCACCTGAAAAGACCACTCTATGAATATTGTTAGCTTTTTGGGGAGGCGTGCTTATGTCTATTTCTACATAAGCCGAGCCTAAAATGTGCCCTGCTCGTTGAAGTCGGGCTTTCGCTGTGTGTTCAGCTTTACAAGGAAGATCAAACCAAGTGTTAAAATCTACTTTAATAATTTGCTGTTGAAGTAACCTTAGGCAGGTGTCTATTATTTTTTGATCGCGCGTGACTCCCACTTTTAATGCATCTTCAATTACTAGTGGCAGTAAACTGGCCGATGCAATAGAGGTAAATATGGGCCCTTTAAAGCCAGCCATTAATATGTAGGGGATTCGGCCAACATGATCGATGTGACAATGGGTAACGATCAGCGCGCGGACTGTATCTATATTAAATTCAATATTAAGATCATCAACAGAATCTTCACCTTGAAATAGCCCGCAGTCAATTAGAAAAGAGCTTTGATCGTTTATTATCAGCTGGTGGCATGAGCCTGTTACGCCATTTACCGCTCCGTGGTGAAGTATGTGCATTTTATGTCCTTATGTTTTGGCTGCGGGCCTCGGGTTACGGCTCGAAGCTCGAATCCTAGCACTTAGAGCCTAAGTTTTTATTTTATAGGTAAATATAGCAGGTATTTTAATGTGGGAGGGGCTTTATACCGTAACGGACGAGCCACGAGTCAAGAGGACCTAGCACCTTGCTCCTAATACTGACGCGGGATGAACCCGTCTACAGGCATAAAAAAACCTTGCGATGTTAACCGCAAGGTTTTTAAATTTCTCGAATCTCGAATCTCGAATCTCGAATCTCGAATCTCGAACCTCGAACCTAGCCCTTAAAAGCGTCTTGTAGTGGGGGCACTACTTGCTTTTTACGGCTTAATACGCCGTCTAGCCATACCTTACCGTCTTCTGGTTTTTCACCATAGGCTTGCTCAACTAGGCTAGCATCGTCTGATGCAATTAGCATTTGTGAGCCTTCTTTCATAATGTCGGTCAGAAGTAAAAATACCGAGTGACGACCGCCTTCTTCTTTAAGCTTCGCGATGTCGGCTTCAAGGTCGGCTTTAATCTCGTCAAATACCGCAAGGTCAATAACTTCTAACTGACCAATACCAACAAGGTTACCGTTCATGTTAAAGTCTTTGAAGTCACGCATTACTAAGTCGCGTACTGGCGTATCTTCAACGGCTGATTTAACGCGGAACATGTCCATGCCTAGTTCTTTAAAGTCTTCAATGCCTGCAATTTCTGCAAGTGCTTCAACACATTTAATATCGGCCGTAGTACAGGTTGGTGATTTAAAGATAACCGTGTCGCTTAAAATAGCGCAAAGCATAATGCCAGCAATATCTTTAGGGATCTCAACGTTGTAGAAGTCATACATCATTTTAATAATGGTGTTAGAACAACCAACAGGGCGGATCCAACACTCAAGTGGTGTTGATGAGGTTAAATCACCTAGTTTATGGTGATCAACCACGCCTACTACGCGAGCCTGATCAATATCGTCAGGTGCTTGGGTTTTTTCTGTGTGGTCTACAATATAAACATCTTCGCCAGCGTAGCTAAGTTTTAGCTCAGGTGCTTCAAAACCGAATTTATCTAAAATAAATTGTGTTTCAGGTGAAACTTCACCTAGGCGAGTTGGGATTGCTGGTTCATCAATTTGGTTTTTTAAATAAGCCAGTGCAATTGCACCACATATTGAATCTGAATCTGGGATTTTATGGCCCACTACATACATTGACATGACTAAACTCCTTTAAATTTGCCGATATTCTAGCAAAGTCTTTGGGTTTTAACATATAGACAGTGTAATTAAGTTTTGGTTACACTTTAAATCGATATTATTAATTGGAAGACCCACATGCAACTCGGCCGAAAAGGTTGGAACAATGTTATTATTTTTTCGATGTTGATTATGATCTTCTTTTTAAATGGGCTGCATAAAAACATAGGGAATGATGAAACACAGGCGCAATTGCAGCCACTACTTCCTCCTCAAAGTTTTGTATTAACACTTAAATTTATCGACCAAAAAATTGAGCGTATTGGCACTAGTTGGCGTACTACTGCTTTGCAAAAGAATGTACCGCTTAGCTGGCAAGGCTCAGAGCAGCAACTTAGTGAGCTAGTTTATTTATGGCAAAATACCGCGCTGATGACCACCATCACACCTGATGCGCTTGATATGAATAAGCCACTATCGGTAGCCACGTTTGAACTCGCCGGTGAGCCTCTATCTTGGGTGTACTTATTATTTGAGGTGAATGGTCAGTATTATCTATTCGATAAAACCAGTCAGCGATTATTGTTGCTAGATTTAACTACTGCAAAACAATTATTTCCAAGTTTTACCTTTTCATAAGTGAGTTTTATTAATGCCTGAATTACCAGAAGTAGAAGTTAGCCGTATGGGCATTACCCCCCATGTACTAAACCAAGTTGTGACTAAGGTAAATATTCATAATGCCAGTATGCGCTGGCCTGTGCCAGATGAGGTGTATCAACTTGAGGGGTTAGTGGTTAGCAGTATTGAACGACGTGCAAAATACTTATTGTTAGAATGCGAGCTAGGCTCGGCTATATTGCATTTAGGTATGTCGGGTAACTTGCGGGTTGTGAACGCCAATGAGCCACTTAAAAAGCATGACCATGTTGAGTTTATTTTAGCGAATAATAAGGCGCTGCGTTTAAACGATCCACGTCGCTTTGGTTGCTGTTTATGGCAAGCACCCAATGAAGAGCATAAGTTACTTGCTAAATTAGGCCCCGAGCCACTCACCGATGACTTTTTTGCTAAACGTGTTTATGAGCAATCTCGTAATAAAAAAGTGCCTGTTAAGCAGTTTATTATGAATAACGCGGTGGTGGTGGGGGTTGGTAATATTTACGCTAACGAGTCGTTATTTAAAGCAGGTATCGATCCGCGAAAAGAAGCCGGTAAAGTAAGCCTTAAACGCTACCAAGCGTTAATCCCAATTATAAAAGACACCCTAGCCGCAGCAATTACTCAAGGCGGCACAACGTTGAAAGACTTTGCCCAAAGTGACGGTAAGCCAGGCTACTTTGCGCAGCAGCTATTAGTTTATGGCCGAAAAGGCCAGCCTTGTGTAAATTGCGACACAGCACTAACAGAAATTCGTCTAGGCCAACGCAGCACCGTTTTTTGTGAGGTGTGTCAGAAGTAGAGAGTAGCTGTCAGCTGTAAGTTTTCAGCTGTCAGTTAAGACTGGTTACTCACTTGTCTTTATTTTTGCTATCAAGCTTGTTAGCATTTTTGATAGTTGAACAGTTTCATCTAGCCAAGACTTGCCTATGTCAGTATTAATATAGCTAATATCGATGCCAATATATATTTGGGTTCTTGCCTCAGCAAGCGAAGAGCGAGCTATATCTAAAAAGCGTACTTTTTCTTTATCGCTCTCTCTTGTCATCCCCTCAGCTATATTACTAGGAACAGATAAACTAGAGCGTGTTAATTGATCTCTAAAGTTAAAGTCTTTGATTGGTTGTGTATTTTTATAAATATTAGCGCTAAGGCGGGTTGAACGCTTCCATACCTCTAAGTTTTCAAAGTTCATAACGCAAAATCCCTATGCTTAATTTTTAAAGTATAGTTGAGATTTTTTAACAAAAAATAGTTACTTTCACAAAGAAAGTACTTTTTTCGAATCTAAAATTATAATTAGCTTTTCTGACCGCTGACCGCTGACCGCTGACCGCTGACCGCTGACCGCTGACCGCTGACCGCTGAGTAATAACTTTTCTTGCGGAAAAAACAACCGGCCGGTAGCAATGTAGTTTAAGTGCTGGTATACTCCCGCGTCTGCCACGTTGCGTTCTATGTCCTCATATAGTTTAGCCACTTGTGAGCGGCGAAAAGTCTAAAACTCGAAGGGGTTGTAGCATACTTAGAGCGGTAGTTAATAATAACTACCTGTGGTTTTAATTGAAAAACATTGGATTTTTATAAATGAAAACGTTTGTTGCTAAACCAGAAACAGTAAAACGTGACTGGTACGTAGTTGACGCTGAAGATAAAACTTTAGGTCGCATCGCTACTGAAATCGCTCATCGCCTACGCGGTAAGCACAAAGCTGAGTACACACCACACGTAGATACTGGTGATTACATCATCGTTATCAACGCTGAGAAAGTTACTGTTACTGGTAACAAATTCAAAGATAAAGTGTACTACGCTCACTCTGGTTTCCCAGGTGGTCTTAAGTCTACTACTTTTGATAAACTTCAAGCTGCAAAGCCTGAAATGATCATCGAAAAAGCTGTTAAAGGCATGTTGCCACGTGGTCCTTTAGGCCGCGCTATGTTCCGCAAACTTAAAGTTTACGCGGGTACTGAGCATAACCATGCTGCACAACAGCCTCAGGTTCTAGACATTTAAGGAGCACTATCATGGCAAATCAATACTACGGTACAGGTCGTCGTAAAAGTTCAAGTGCTCGCGTATTCTTACGCCCAGGCACTGGTAACATCGTAATCAACAAGCGCTCTTTAGAAGAGTACTTTGGTCGCGAAACAGCACGCATGGTTGTTCGTCAAGCTCTTGAGCTTGTAGACATGACTGAAAAATTTGACCTTCACATCACCGTTGCCGGTGGTGGTACTACTGGTCAAGCTGGTGCTATCCGTCACGGTATCACTCGTGCACTTATGGAGTTTGACGAGTCACTACGTCCACAACTTCGTAAAGCAGGTTTCGTTACTCGTGATGCACGTAAAGTTGAACGTAAGAAAGTGGGTCTTAAGAAAGCGCGTAAGCGTCCACAGTTCTCAAAACGTTAATTTTTACGTTATCAAGAATTCAAAAACCCAGCTTATGCTGGGTTTTTTGTTTTGTAGCTATAAGATTTTGCTTCAAGCTTCAAGCTTCAAGCTTCAAGCTTCAAGGTTCAAGGTTCAAGGTTCAAGGTTCAAGGTTCAAGGTTCAAGGTTCAAGGTTCAAGGTTCAAGGTTCAAGGTTCAAGGTTCAA
>NZ_LKGQ01000038.1:0-20386 GCF_001401785.1 Pseudoalteromonas sp. P1-16-1b
AGTAAACCAGAGCGGGTCATTAGCTCAGTTGGTAGAGCAGTGGACTTTTAATCCATTGGTCGATGGTTCAAGTCCATCATGACCCACCACTTCTGGTACACTTTCTCCGTATAATATCTTTCTTAGTATCTCCCTTATTTTTATTTATAAACTGCCTGACTAGATTGCTATTATTTGCCGTTCGTTTCTCGTATAATTTGCGCTATTAATTGCACTGTAAATAAAGTGGTCGAGAACATGAGTTTAGCTCAAACTATTATGCCTGAAGGTTATATTTTCCCTCCTAAGCCGGCACCGTTAACACAAGACGAAAAAGGCGAATATAAAGCGCGTATAAAACAATTACTGCAAGAGAAAAACGCGGTACTTGTTGCTCATTATTACACTGATCCTGAAATTCAAGCACTTGCTGAAGAAACGGGCGGCTGTGTAGCCGATTCACTCGAAATGGCGCGTTTTGGCGCTCGCCATGAAGCCGATATGATCATCGTCGCGGGTGTACGTTTTATGGGTGAGACTGCTAAAATTTTAACCCCTAACAAAACCGTGGTTATGCCAACACTTGAAGCGACTTGTTCATTAGATATTGGTTGCCCAGTGGATGAGTTTTCAGCGTTTTGTGATCAACACCCAGACCGTAAAGTGGTAGTGTATGCTAACACTTCTACCGCGGTTAAAGCGCGCGCTGATTGGATAGTTACCTCATCGTGTGCACTTGAAATAGTAGAGCACTTAGATGAGCAAGGCGAAAAAATCATTTGGGGCCCAGATAAGCATTTAGGCAGTTATATTCAAAAGAATACTGGCGCCGATATGATCATGTGGAACGGCGCATGTATTGTACATGATGAGTTCAAAACCAAAGCGCTAAAAGACTTTAAAGTCTTGCATCCAGATGCAGGCGTATTGGTGCATCCCGAATCACCGGCTGAAATTGTTGAACTCGCTGATGCTGTTGGCTCTACTAGCCAGCTTATTAAAGCAGCGCAAACTATGCCTAATAAAAAGTTTATTGTGGCGACCGATCGCGGTATCTTTTATAAAATGCAGCAACTATGCCCAGATAAAGAGTTTTTTGAAGCGCCAACGGCTGGTAGCGGCGCTACATGTAAAACTTGCGCTCACTGCCCTTGGATGGCAATGAACGGCTTACAAGCGATTGAGGAAGCACTGATTGATGCCAGCGGTAAAGAAGTGTTTGTTGATATGGATTTGCGTGAAGGCGCACTTAAATCATTAAATCGCATGCTAGACTTTACAGCCAATATGGCAAAATAATAAATAGCAATATAATGCATTAGATAAAGGCGATACTCAGGTATCGCCTTTTTATTTGCTTATGAGTAGTTAGTTTGATTATTGAGCAGTTAAAAGCATGATGTTAAAAAGGCCTTGCACCAAGCAAGTGTATTTCATACTATAGCGCGCTGTTGCAAAGCAACATTGTGGAGAGATGGCTGAGTGGCTGAAGGCGCACGCCTGGAAAGTGTGTTTAGGTTAATCCCTAACGAGGGTTCGAATCCCTCTCTCTCCACCATTATTCTATATTAGGACGTCTCAGGACGTCCTTTTTTGTGCCTGTAATAAAGTTAAGCGTGTTGGCTTTGTACTTGGCGTTTGTTTTTACGCTGATGTTTTAATTTATACATTCGTTGGTCGGCTAAAGTTAAGCAGGCTTTGTAGTCATTACATTCCTCACTACTTGCTAAGCCATAGCTCACGCCTGATAACGGCCAATGTTTTTGAACTTGTTGATGAATATAGTTTAATGACTCGTTTATGCTCAGGGTGAGTTGGGCGAGCTGTTGTGCTGATTTGACGTTACACACACAAATAAACTCATCACCGCCGGTTCTGCATACCTCGCCTATATCGGCTAACGCATTTTGTATTAAGCGCGTAACCTCAATGAGTAGCTTGTCACCGTGAGCATGACCTAGGTGATCGTTAACGCTTTTAATATTGTCGCAATCTATAAACACAATGAGATAAAAATTATCTAAGTTATCGAGCTTTTCTTGTAATTGCAGCCGGTTTCCTACTTTGGTGAGTGGGTCTATGCGTGATAGCTCTAGCGCTTTTATAAAATTATTTTGCTTTATTTTTAGCCATTCAGATAAAGAAAGTAAAATACAGATACAATCAATGGCCAGAGCAATAAGTACCCATAATTCAGGTGAACTTATTTCTATTAAATTTAGGTGCGATAAAATAAAAATAACTAAGGACAAGCTATAAACAAGGTTGCCAGTTAAAAAATATTTTGCTCTAAAGTCTTTCATCCCCAGCATTGTAAAGCCCAGTTTTAAGCTTAAATACACCCAAATGGCAGCAAGGAAATGAGCTAAATAAAACACCCAATGAAAGGGTAAAAAGAGGTTTAAAAAACCACAGGCAAGTGCGGTTATGGAGAAGTATTTTAAAAATCGGCTAATACCAGTGCGGGTATGTTGGTCAAAGTTAAATAAGTGATAGGCAAATGAGCTGGCACAAGCAATAGCGAAGGCAAAAATATACATGCCAAAGTAATGGGTGTTAATTGCGTGGTAATTAAAAAGTAACGCAACTATCCCCGCCGCGAATGCCCAGCCAATGCCGTGTAACCCTATGTAACCTGCACAAAATAACGCCACGCGATGTTGTGTTTTAAAGAACATTATTAAGGCCATGCAGGCCAAGGTCAGCATTATCGTAATAGACACTAAGCTTAATGAATTGATATAAAACTGAAGTTTAACAAAAGCAGATTGAGGTATAACGTTAATGCTAACAGGTTTAGCAAAGTGCTTAGCATTAATATAAAGCCATAAAACACCGTGTGAATTAGCTTCTAGCTGTAATTCAAAAGCTTGGCTGTGCATTACAATGGCTGATTGAGTGACGCTATTTTGTGAAAAATCAGCGATTTTTCTGATCCCACTAGTATCTTGATAAAAAGCAACGCCACTATCTAAATAATTAATTTGGGGGATTATATACCAGCGTCCTGCACTCGTTGTGGTTAAACTAATTTTTGCTATTGCAATGCCATGGGCACTATACAGCGAAGTGACGGGAGTACTTATATTGTTATAAGCATTAATGAGTTGCTCACCTTGAGTTGGTTTAGCTAAATCTACTTGATGCCACATAGCAGACTTTAGTTGTAAGCTGTCATTTTGATTTAATGCTACAGCAAAAGCATTAAAACTAATGGTTTGAAATAGTAAACAACATATAAAATTGAAAGTGTACCGCATGTAATACCTAAGTTAGTGACCGGTAAAAATTGTACTGCATTTTTAACAGAATAATTATAGTTATGACCGCTTTAGCGTATTTTTGCTTTTTAGTTACTAACTTTAATCACTAAACGGTGAGCTGTTATTATAAAAATATAGTTAATGATTAATTAAAGGGTTAATAATTTATTTAGTTTGGCTATTGAATGACTGCTTCTAGTGATGGTTTATATTTGAAGGATTGCTAATAACAAGAAGGTAATTTAAAAGCCATTTGTCAAAATGGCTTTATGGGCAGTTTAATATTTTTTTGGTTTAGCATTGAGCTGCGCTTGAAATTCATCAGGAAATAAAATTGTGCCGTCGTCTTCTTCGGTAGGGAACACGGCAACTAGTAAGTCGTCTTCTTCAAGGCCTGGCGTCCAGCGGCTAAACCAATCTGCTGTTGGAATTGCTTTAGGTGTACATCCTTCCCATTCACCGGTTGCCCATGCTTGTGCAAAATCACGGGTTGGCCATACGGGTACGCAATCGTCGTCTTCGTTAGTGAGCATTACGCAGCCGTCGTCATCGTTTAAAATCCACACTTGCTTAAACTGTTGCACAGTTTTGTACATGTATGCGAGTCGTTTTTTTGCGCCAAGGCCTAAAATTACGTCGTCTTGCTTTGATAAATTGTCAGTGGTCATTTTTGGCTCTCTCTCACTGTGGGGGGAATACAAAAGGCAGCGACATACTGCGCTTTAAAATTAAGTTTAGCTAATGGCTGCAAGCAGCTCGTCGGCTAGTTGGTTTAGTGCGTCAGGGTCTTGATTTGTTAATGCATAAGTGCGCAATCCATAAATACCCATAACACAAAATCGTGCTAGCTCTATGGCACTTCGCCCATTGGTAATTTCTTTATTATCTATCGCTTTTTGTAATTGCTGCGCAAAGGCATGCTCGTACGCCGTTAAATTAGTACGTAATACGTGGCAAATTTGTGGATCGTTACCCTCTACCTCGCTAATGCTTTTTGTAAGCAAGCACACTTTAGTTGCTTCGCCGTCGATACATTCTTGCACAATGATATTAAGGTATTGTTTCAGCGTATCTAAAATACAATTACTGTGCTCAAACAGCGCCGTAAATTGTGTATTGCGATCGGTTTGGTATTGCTCCGTAGCGGCTAAAAAAATGCCTTTTTTATTACCAAATGCTCCATACAAAGAACCCGGATGTAAATGGGTTGCTTGAGTCAATTTTTGCATACTGGTTTTTGCATAGCCATGAAGCATAAACATGGCCATAGCTTGGCGTAGTACAAACTCTTTATCAAATTCTGCAGTTCTCATAATGACTCTTTTAGTGGATAGAGTAGTAATGAAGAAATTTATTTTTCTTAGGCCTAGGTGGCAGTTTACGCAATCTTAAACAAAGTTTCAAAATTATACTTGAATATTCATTCAAGTGACCTTATCTTGAATGTACATTCAACAAAGGATAAATATTATGTCGATTGACTTACTTTCACCTTTTAAATTAAATAACAGCATTGAACTGCAAAACCGCGTACTTATGGCACCATTGACCCGCTGTATGGCAGATGACAATTTAGTGCCCACACAAGCCATGGTTGATTACTACGCTCGTCGTGCTGATGTAGGCTTAATTATTAGTGAAGCCATTATTATCCGTGCTGATGCTCAAGGTTATCCAAATACACCTGGGCTTTTCACTAGTGAACAAATTCAAGGTTGGAAAAAAGTCACTGACGCAGTACATGCTAATGGCGGAAAAATGTTTGCACAACTATGGCATGTTGGCCGTGTAGCACACCCTCACTTTTTTGGTGATGATGTTTTGGCGCCATCGGCAATTGGGGTTGAAGGTTCAGTACCGCGTATGCGCGAACTCACTTATGTTACGCCAAAGCCTGTAACTACAGACGACATTAAAGGCTTAGTGGCTGACTACGCTAAGGCCGCAGAAAATGCGATGGAAGCGGGTTTTGACGGCGTAGAAATTCACGGTGCTAATGGTTATTTAATTGACCAATTTTTACATTATGCGGCAAATGAACGTGATGACGAGTACGGGCAAACACCAGAAAACATGTCTCGTTTTGCACTGGAAGTAACCGATGCAGTTATTGATGTTGTAGGCAATGAGCGTACCGCTATGCGTTTAACGCCAGGTGCTTATTTTAATATGAGCGAAGACAATCGCGATAAAGCAGTATTTGACTACTTATTACCAGAGCTTGAAAACCGCAAGTTAGCTTATTTACACGGCGGTATTTTTGACGACAGCATGCGTTTTGATTCACTAGAAGGTAAATCAACCTCTGAATTTTTACGAGCTGGTTATGCAAGTACCTTAGTGGGTGTAGGTAGTTATAGTTTTGAAACTGCGAAAGAAGCGATTAACGACAATAAATTTGATTTAATTGCTATTGGTCGCCCGCTTATAGCTAACCCAGATTACATTAGCAAAATTAAAAACGGCGAAGAAGTCACAGCTTACAGTGATGACATGCTAGCTGAATTGAAATAGCAGCTAATTTAGTAAAAACAATAGGACACTCATGGACAACTGTGAGTGTCTTTTTTTATACATTTATTTGCCATAATATACTCATAATTGTTTAATCTTGCTGTCAATAAAGTTCCCCCTCGTTGTCATATTTAAAAAATAGACTGTGCCCGCTTTCATAATTACCTTTTATAATTAGAATCAAACGGGACAACAATGTACGCTTTAAAAAATAAATCGATTTTGAGCATGGCTGTGGCCATGGCGGTATCAACTTCAGCTTATGCTAACGATAACGTGATAGAAGAAGTAACCGTTACTGCAAAACCAACCAGTTATGCAAACAACGTTATTGAACCTGCCATGCTTGAGCAACAAAGCTCGGTATCGAGTGTGTTATCAGTAATAGATAACTTACCTGGCATTAGCATAAACGAAGGCGACGCATTTGGCGGCGACGATTGGTCAACCACTATTACCATGCGTGGTTTTAGTATCGACTCAAACCAGCAGCAATTAGGTATGACGGTAGACGGTATTCCTAATGGCGGTTCAAATTATGGCGGTGGTGCTAAAGCGAATCGTTACCTAGATAGCGAAAATCTTGTCACCGTGGAAGTAGGTCAGGGCACTTCAGATATTAAATCAGCCTCGTTAGAGGCGCTAGGTGGTACTTTTAACTTTGTAAGTAAAGCGCCTAGCGTTGAAAAAAGCACCACTTTTGCATATACCTCAGGCAGCCATGACGCAAGTCGCTATTACGTTAAACACGAAACTGGCACCATTTTTGATAATACTCAAGCGTATGTGAGTTATTCGCAAACCGATACTAGCCGCTGGATTGACTCGGGCAGCAATGGCGGGAAAGATAACCAACATGCTGAAGCGAAATTTATCACCACCCTTGATGAGTTAACTATAACAGGGCGTTTATCTTACGATGATGTAAGCGAGACGAATTATAATAGCGTGAGCTTGGCACAATTTGAACAAACTCCAGATTGGGATCAACTAACATGGAACTGGACAGGCGTTCCGCACTTTGACCAAATGTTTGCAGAAGGTTGGGGCACGCTGCGTGAAAACACTCTAGGGTATTTAAAGTTTGAATACGCGATTTCACCCATCTCATTGTTAACCATTAGCCCTTATTATCATAAAAACTCAGGCCGAGGTGATTGGATCCCTCCTTATTTAACGTCCCCTGTAGATGAAAATGGTAACCCAACCACAGAAGGTGGCACAAACGCAGGCTCTTATGGCTTTACAGATAGTAATGGTAACCCACTTGCTCCCAATGCAGGTTGCACGGCTAGCTTAAATTGGCCGTGGGAGTCAGGCCCCGAGCTTAATCCTGCATGTTACGACGCTGATGCCACGCCTGTTATGTCTTATCGTCATACACATTATAATAAAGATCGTTTAGGGGTAACTGCTAATTATCAAGCAAGCATTGGCATGCACGATATTGAAGCCGGTTTTTGGTATGAGCAAAGCGACCGTGATGAGTCACGAGATTGGCATAAAGTTATAGATGCGCGTATTTATCATCATTTTGATAACACCCCTTATTGGACGCAATATAAAAACACCTTTGAGACCGATACGCTCAAATGGTACGCCCAAGACTCAATGGCATTTGGCGACTTAACCCTTAATCTAGGGGTGAAAAAGTACTTAGTAGACATAGAAAAGTATGACCATTATCAAAACGCCACCACAGCTAAAGTAAACAGTGATTCAGACCTTCTATTTAGTGGCGGTATTTTATATCAGTTAAACAGTAACACTGAGTTATTTACCAGCTACAGCGAAAACTTTGCCGCCATTAAAGATGGTGTGCTTGAGCGCGATAGCTCTGACTTGTCAGCTATTGAGCCAGAAACCGCAGAAAATATTGATTTAGGGGTACGTTATGACAATAACGCACTTAAATTAACGGCAACGGCTTACTCAATTGAATTTGATAACCGTATTACCTTTATAGCGCCAGGTAGCGACACGGGTGGTATTGATTACACCATAGGTACTAACGGCTCGTACCTAAATGTGGGCGGTATTGAATCGAAAGGTTTAGAGCTATCAGCAAGTTATATGTTGAGCCCACAGTGGAATGTATATAGCTCATACACCAATAATAACTCTGAATATAAAGGCGATGCGCCAGGCTTTGAAGCAGGAAGCAAAGTAATTGATTCAGTAGATGATTTATTTGTGCTTTCAACCGATTATTACAGCGGTGATTTCCGCTTTGGTTTATCGGCTAAATACACTGGCGAGCGTGGCGATGTAGATAGCTATACCGTGGTTGATTTAAATGCAGGCTACGCAGCTGAAGTTAATGCTGGCCCCTTCAAAGCAATTGATATTGCTTTTGTGGTTTACAACATTACTGATGAAAGCTACCTAGCGGGCGGTACAGGTAATGGAAGCACTTACTTTATTGGCGCCCCACGCACAGCAGCCGTGACGTTAACGGCCACGTTTTAAAACGTAATAAACGTAATTAAGCCCATCATTGATGGGCTTTTTGCTATATAAAGGTTGATGAGAACACAATGAACAGCATGATAAAAATAACTGGCTTAAGTTTAATTTTATTGTTTAATAATATGGCATTGGCTGCACCACAAAATGTGGTGTTGGTAACTTTAGATGGGGTTCGCTGGCAAGAAGTATTTAATGGTGCCGATAGCAAGCTGATTAATAATAAAGAATTTGTTAAGCAACCAGCACATTTAAAGAGCCAGTTCTGGCATGAAAACCCGCAACAGCGTCAACAATTGCTAATGCCATTTTTAACTCAAACTATCGCAAAGCAAGGCGTTATTATTGGCGATAGAGCTAAAGGCTCAACTATGTCGGTGAGTAATCCGTGGTATTTTTCATACCCTGGGTATAACGAAATTCTCACTGGCGAAGTGGATGAAAGTATCAACAGTAACGACAAGGTTTTCAACCCAAATAAAACTATTTTAGAGCGTTTAAACGCCCAGCCTGAATTTAAAAACAGCACCGCGTTATTTGGTAGTTGGGATGTGTTTCCTTACATTGTAAATACCCAGCGCAGTAAGGTGCAGGTGAATGCGGGGTTTATGCCCGTTGCTGATGATTTATTTGCCGACGCAGCGCTACTTAATGCGCTACAAACAGAAATACCCAGCCCATGGCACAATGTACGGCTTGATAGTTTTACCTATCGTTTTGCCAAAGCGTATATGCTGGCGAAAAAACCAAGACTACTGGTGATTAGTTTAGGAGAGACTGACGACTTTGCTCACGATAGCCATTACGATGCTTACTTAAAGTCGGCCAAACAAAGCGATGCATTTTTAAAAGATTTATGGCAAACCATTCAAAGCACAGCAGGTTATAAAAATAATACTACGTTAATTGTTACTACCGATCACGGCCGTGGCAGCTACGCAAACGATTGGCAACATCACAGCTCTAAACGGGCATTAGCAAATTCGGAGCAGGGTAAAAAGGCATTTCCTGAGGGAATTATTGGCTCAGAGCATATTTGGCTTGCAGCTATTGGCCCTGCAATTAAAAATAACGGTTTAATTAAAACTAAAAACGAGCTTAAACAAGCGCAAGTTGCCGCCACCGTTTTAAAAGCACTTGGGCAAAACCCACACATAATTAACCCTAATATGGCACCGGCTATTAATGAGATTTTAAAATGAAACAGTTACTAAAAACCGTTAAGTATTCTGCACTGTCACTGACTATTGTGATTAGCAGTGTAGCAATGGCTGCGCCGTCTAAAATATTATTTGGTTCTTGCGGGCACCAAGATAAAGACATTCCTATATTTAACGCCATTAACAAAGAGCATAGTGATTTATTTATTTTTTTAGGGGATAACATCTACGGCGATACTAACGACATGACTGTGCTTAAAAATAAATACCAACGCCTTGGGGCAAAGCCTGGCTTTAAAGCACTACGCGCAAAAACACCAATAATAGCCATGTGGGATGATCACGATTATGGTCAAAATGACGCGGGGAAAGAGTATCCGCATAAGGAAGCATCGCGACAAATCATGCTCGATTTTTGGCAAGAACCGGCAAATTCAAAACGCCGTACCCGTGCTGATGGTATTTATACCTCGTACATGTATGGCGAAGGCGAGCAAACCTTGCAGGTGATCATGCCAGATTTACGCTTTAATCGTGACACACTTAATTCTGTTAGCGAGATTGAGTATTACACCAAGCGTAAAGCAAATAACCAAGGCCCGTACAGTCCAACTGAAGTTAAAGGCGCGTCAATGCTAGGGGAGGCACAGTGGCAATGGCTTGAAGCCGAGCTGAAAAAGCCAGCGGCAATAAAGCTAATAGCGTCAAGCTTGCAGTTACTGCCAGATTTTACCGGCTGGGAGTCGTGGGCAAATTTTCCTGAGGATCGAAACCGTTTATTTGCGTTAATTAAAAAACACCAAGTAAATGGTGTGATTATTATTAGTGGCGATACTCACTGGGGCGAGATTTCAAGGTATCAACATAACCTTGATTACCCGCTTATTGAAATGACCAGCTCAGGCCTGACAGAAAAGTGGAAAGACGTTAGCCCTAACCAGCATCGTGTGGGTAATTACACACATAATGTTAACTATGGTGATTTAAGCATAGACTGGCAACAAGTCGACCCTGCTATTTCATTAAAGCTTAAAGGCATTGAGGGTCAGGTTATTATGCAAAGTGACTTTAGTCTTTCAAGTATTAGTCCTTATAAATAGCATCACCATTTAAATAATAAACGCACTGCAGTTAAAGCAGTGCGTTTAAAAGTTCATCTATCGGCGGGCTAACTTGCTGATTTATTAGTGCCAATTTCCCCTTAGTGCTACCGCTTAAATTGAAAATATCTTACACTGGCTTTATCTCAAGTAAGGCTGGTATCGTATGCTCAATATTATTCAATCAAACCGTATGGAAGCCCTGCAAGCGCAGTTTCATCAGCTATTAAAAGTAAACCCATTGCAAAGCCCATTTGATAAAGAAGTGGTGCTAGTGCAATCGCCGGGTATGTCGCAATGGCTTAAAATCGGTTTAAGTGAAAATTTAGGCGTAGCTGCACAGGTAGACTTTCCGCTCCCGTCGAGTTTTATTTGGCAGTTGTATCAGCAATTACTACCAAACGTGCCTAAAGAGTCGGCCTTTAACAAACCTAACCTTGCTTGGAAATTATTTGCCATTTTACCCCAGTGCATAAATGAGCCGCTGTACTTACCGCTTAAAACCTATTTAGAGGGCGATATTGACGGCCAAAAAACTTTTGCTCTATGTGAAAAAATAGCCGATGTGTACGACCAATATTTAATGTACCGCCCCCATTGGATAGCCACTTGGGATAGTGGTACCGATGAGCTTGATGATGTTGATATAGCGATTGCGCCTTGGCAACCCGATTTATGGCGTCGTATCGTCAAATTAAGCAAGCAGCTGGGGCAAAGCCAATTTCACCGTGCCAACATGCAAGGGCAGTTACTCAGTGCACTTGAGAGCATGGATAGCGCCTTATTACCAAAACGCATTAGCTTATTTGGTATATCTGCGATTGCTAGCTCGCAGCTTGAAGTGTTTGAAGCTTTAAGTAAAAAAACTGAAGTGTTTTTGTTCTTTTTTAACCCTAGCGAGCATTATTGGGGCGATATCATTGATGAAAAAACAGCAGCTAAAATCACTGCTAAATACGCAAAAATGCCGCTGGTGGAAGCACAGCAAAAAAAGCAAACGAATCCCGATGAGGAATACTATTTTATTGGTAATCCGCTGTTATCGTCGTGGGGTAAACTCGGCCGCGATTATTTTGAGCAACTAGTGCAGCTTGATGCCCGCTGGATTGATGGCTTTATAGATGTATTTGACGACAGCTTACTCGGCCAAGTGCAAAGTGAAATTTACCAACTTGCCTTTAAAGGTGAGTCGCTCACCGATAATAAAGAATGGTTTATTAACGATGAGGGCAAGCTGCCCATAACTGCAAACGATGCAAGCATTACACTTAGCGATTGCCATACACCGCTTCGAGAAGTAGAGCGTTTGCACGATTACTTACTTAATTTATTTAATCAAAATCCAGCGCTTACCCCGAAAGACATCATCGTGATGATGCCCGACGTTGGTACCTACAGCCCTTACATTGAAGCGGTTTTTGGCGGTGCACAGGGCAGTCGATTTATACCTTATGCGCTAGCTGATTTAGCCATAGAGCAAGAAAAACCTGTACTGAGTTCGTTTGCCAGTTTGGCTAACTTACCGCTTTCGCGCTTCGGCGTGTCGGATATTCTCGATTTATTACAGGTTACCCAAATTGCTGAAAAGTTTGGTTTAGAAGCGCATGAATATGAGCAAATTCAGTATTGGTTAGAGCGCGTTGGCGTTAAATGGGGTGTAAACGCGGAACATAAAAGTAGCTTTGACTTACCCGCAATAGAGCTAAACACTTGGCAACATGGCTTAAACCGGTTACTACTAGGTATTGCCATGCGCGATGAACAATGCCCATTTAATGGTATTTACAGTGCCGATGAGGTTGAGGGTATGGCGCTCGATACACTTAATAAGCTGGTACACTTTATTGATGTGCTGCAAGACTTTAAAGCTAAGCTCACCCCTGATGACACACTCACCAATAAAGCGCAAATTTTAAATGAGCTGCTCAATACTATTTATGAAAGCGAAAGCGACGATAGTTGGGATTTATTAGTACTACAAAAAGTACTCGAAGATATAGGTAAGCACCACGATAACGGTGATTACAGTGAGGCCGTGTCGCAGCGCATTGTTAGCTATTTAATTAAACAAGGCATACAAGAAAAAGGTGTCGGCCAACGTTTTTTAGTGGGGCAAGTGAATTTTTGTACGTTAATGCCAATGCGCGCCGTGCCGTTTAAGGTAGTGTGTATGTTAGGCTTGAACGATGCCGATTACCCACGTACCGTTCAACCTATCGGTTTTGACTTAGTACCTTATTCTAAAAAGCAAAAAGGTGACCGTTCACGAAAACTCGATGACCGTTATCTCTTTTTAGAGGCGCTTCTTAGTGCTCGGGATAATTTATATATGAGCTACATTGGTCGCTCATGTTTTGATAACCAGCCACGAATGCCATCAACACTTGTCAGTGAATTGTTAGAATACATAGGTCGCAGCTTTAAACTTAGCGAACCGGGTGATAAACCTTTGCCAGATTGTCTTATTAGCCAACAACATTTACAACCTTTTAATAGTCATTATTATTTGCCAGCTAGCGCTGAACAGGCAGGGCTTAACAACCACAGCTATAACCCAATTTGGCTGCCTAGCGAGGCCATTGAGCCAAAAGCAATCACTGCGCTTGATGTAACGCCTCCAGAGCTGCTTGATCTTGATATGTTTATTCGCAGTGTGTGCCACGCCCAAGAGAGCTTTTATCAGCAAAGCCTAGGGTTACGTTTGCCGCAATTTAACGATATAGCCAAAGATGAAGAACCGTTTAGCTTAGATGCCCTGCGCCGTTATTTTTACCTTGATGAAATACTTGAAGCTAATATTAACGATACACCACTGAGTACCGAACAAATACTGCAGCGCGGTGAGTTGCCGCAAGCCCATGTTGGCAGCTTAATTTATGAGAGCATGCAACATCGCGTTGATGCGCTTGCAGGGCAAGTAAAACAACAAATAAAAGCGGGTAAAAGCGAACCGATAGAGGTGTTACTTTTGCTTGAAAACACCACCATTGAAGGCTGGTTAAACCATGTGTATATGCAAAAACAAGTGTTTTATCGCAGTGCTAGTATTAAAGCTAAAGATTTAATTAAAGGCTTTATTTATCATCTTGCTGCACAAAGCATGCAACAAGAGGTTGAAACTTTATTACTGGGTTTAGATAAACAAATTAGCTTTGCCCCAATGAGTAAAGCCGATGCCGATTTACTGCTAGCAGATTGGTTTGCGCTTTATAAAGCATTACGCAACAAGCCCGTCGCGTTTTTTCCGGTAAGTGGTTATGAATACGTAAAAAGCGGTAGTGATATGGCAAAAGCCAACAGTAAATTTAGTCCACAGTATATTGGCCGAGGCGAAGGAGAAAACCCATATATTCGTTTAACTGTGCAATCACTTAATGACTGCCAAGACGAATTTATACATTGGAGCGATAAGCTACTCGCCCCATTATTCGAGCACGCCAAGGAGAGTGACTATGCAAGCGCTTAATCCGCTCACTATGCCATTATTAGGGCAAAGCTTAATTGAAGCCAGTGCTGGCACAGGTAAAACCTACACGATCACGGGTTTGTATTTGCGTTATTTATTGGGCATGCAAATACCTGGTGAGCTGAATACGCCATTGAGTGTTGAGCAAATTTTGGTAGTCACCTTTACCGATGCCGCCACGCAAGAAATTAAAGACCGAGTTCGTAGCCGAATTATTGCCGCGCGTGATGCGTTACTTGGGCAAGTACCCAATGATGAGCTAATTGAGGGTGTAATAGCGGGCGTTGATGACAAGCACCGTGCATTTGACTTACTCGATGCCGCAGCTAAATCAATGGACGAAGCAGCTATTTTTACCATTCATGGTTTTTGTCAGCGAATGCTAAAACAGCATGCGTTTGAATCCGGTGTGGCATTTAACTTAGAGTTCATTTTAGATGAGCGCGATATTCTGCTTGAAACCATAAAAGACTTTTGGCGTGCGTTTGTATACCCACTCAGTAAAGAAAGAACAGATGCGATTTTAGCGGTATTTGCTGCGCCCGAATCACTATTTAGTCATGTAAGTAGTATTTTAAATAAGGCGAACGCAGAAATAACCCCAAAAGTTAGTTTAAATGCGGTATGGCAAGCGCGAGATGAATACTTGGCGCGTGTTCCAGCCTTTAAAAAAGCCTGCCTAGAGCAAGAGTTTATTGGTGCTGTTAAAGCATCCGATTTAAGTGGCTCAAAAACACCTGGGCGAAAGGGCAGTCTTGCTGCACTTGAAGCATTTTGCTTAGGCAATGATGATTTTTTTGAATTTGGTACCAGTAAGTATTCGTTTGAGGTGTGGAGTAACGAGAACTTAAGTAATACCGCTAATTATAAAAAAAATGGCACATTACTGACTCATCCACTTATTAGCCAATTCGATGCCTTAGCCGCACTTAACAACACCATTAACCAAGGGTTAAAAATTGCGATAGTGCAATATGCGGCGAGCTGGGTAAAAGCGGCCATAGTTAAACGCAAACAAGAACAGAGCGTGATCACCCCTGACGATTTGCTGACTAATTTACACAGTGCCTTAAAGAGTGAACAAGGTGATGTGCTCGCACAAAAAATAGCGCAACTATTTCCGGTGGCAATGATAGATGAGTTTCAGGATACCGACCCGATTCAGTACGGGATTTTTAGTAAAATTTATGCTCAAAGCAATACCACTTTAGCTATGATAGGCGATCCTAAACAAGCTATTTATGGGTTTAGGGGCGCAGATATATTTACCTACATTGGCGCAAAAGAAGCGGTAGATGAGCCACAACAATTTACATTGGGCACTAACTTTCGCTCAAGCAGTGATATTGTAAATAGCGTAAATAGCTTATTTAGCAAATACGACAACAGCTTTATTTATAACGACGCCATTCCATTTAATAAAGTGAAAGCGAAAGGAAAAAAAGCAGATGAGTCGTTTTTAATTGACGGTAAACCTGCCACCGCGTTTGAGTTTAATGTGTTTGTAGATGAAGCCGGCGATGAAAAAAATAAGCCGACCACTAAAGGCGTAGGGCAAGCACATTTAGCCACCCACTTTGCTAATAAAATAGTGACTTTACTTGAGCAAGCAAACCAAGGTATTGCCTGTATTGGCGCTAACCCTGTCAGTGCTGCTGATATTTGTATTTTGGTGCGCGACCGCGTTGAAGCACAAATAATGAAGCAAGCGCTGAGTAAAGCTAATATTGCCAGTGTGTATTTGTCTCGCGACAGTTTATTTAGCCAAGAGTTGAGTCATCACTTGCTCAATTTTTTAACAGCTTTGCATGGTCAGTACGATGAGGCATTACTTCGCGGTGTATTAGCCGGCCCGTTATTTTGTTTAAGCTATAACGATATTTTTGCTCTAGCCGATGATGAAAATAACTGGCAAGAACACCTAAACTTTTTTGCTCAACTTAGCCATATTTGGCATAAGCAAGGGGCAATGGCAATGCTTGAACGCTTACTGAGTCATAATCAGCTCAGTGCCAAATGGCAAGGTTTGGGCTATAACGTAGAGCGGTGGCTTACCGATTTTAGGCACCTTGGCGAAATACTGCAGCAAAAACAAATTGAGCTTGAAGGGACACTTCGTTTGTTGCGTTGGTTTGCGCAAAAGGTGAGCCAGCAAGATGGCGAAACAGTGCAAGTTCGCTTAGAAAGTGATGCGAACTTAGTTAAAATTGTGACTATGCACGCTTCTAAAGGGCTTGAATACCCATTGGTATTTATGCCATTTGCCAGTGGTTATCGTGAAACTAAAGACGCGCTTTATCATCAAAATGGCAAGTTGATTTACGATTTAAGTAAAGACGAAGACGCCCTGCAAAAAGCCGAACAAGAACGTTTAGCAGAAGACTTACGTTTGCTTTATGTGGCACTGACCCGAGCAGTGCATTTTTGTTCGCTGGGCGTGTATAACATTTCTCAAGGGCAAAGTAGCCGTTTAGCAATTCAAAGTAGTGCGCTGGGGCATGTGTTATTCTCAGGATTAGAGATAAGCAGTAGCCAAGTATGGCGCACCCATTTAAGTGAATTTTGTGAGGCTAATCATGCTATGCAATACCAGCAATTTACCTCAGGCGAATTACATGAGCAGGGCATACTTCGGTTAAAAAATAGTGACACTAAACAGCACGATTTACTTATTAATACAGTAACGGCGCAGATTGAACGTGACTGGCGAGCAACCAGCTTTAGTGCCTTGAGCTTTAAAAAGTATGCTGATCAACTTGCTCCAGGGTGCAGCGATGAAGATCATCAAAAAGATGAGTTTGCCGTGCAGCAAGATGAACTTCCTTCACCGTATAGCTTTCCTAAGGGTGCAAAACCAGGGAGTTGTTTGCACGAAATATTTGAGCAGCTTGATTTTACCAGTCCGGTAAATCATCCCACGAATGCCGAGCAAAACTTAACGGCTGTGATTGAGCGTGCTTTTGAAAAGTACCATATCGATGAGCAATGGCAGCAAATTACCGAACAATGGATACTCGATGCACTTAATTGCTCGTTAAACAGCGAGAATAATTTAAGTTTGAGCCAATTAGCGCCAAGTGACTGTTTAGTAGAAATGGAGTTTAACTTACCACTTAGCAGCCTCAGTGCCCCTAAGCTTAATGAAGTGTTAATTAAACATTTTGGTTTTAACCAAAGTAAACTTGAGTTTGCCCATGTTAAAGGGTTACTAAAAGGCTTTATTGATTTAATTTTTTGCTACCAAGGCAAGTATTATATTTTAGATTATAAATCGAATTATTTGGGCAGTACCGCCGCTGATTATGTGCCAGAGCAGCTAGAGCAAGCCATGACCAGCCACCAATATCATTTACAGTATTTAATTTATACCGTAGCGCTGCATCGCTTGCTTAAACAGCGAATTCCCGATTATTCAATAGAGGCGCATTTAGGCGGTGTTTATTATACTTTTTTACGCGGTATGCCAGCAGGTGAGGGAGTGTACTTTAAACAGCTAAGTGCAGATCAAGTCGTTATTTTAGATAGCTTGTTTAGCCAAGGAGCCATGCTATGAGTGATTTAAATCAACAACCGGGTTTGTTTGATGACTTAGGTGAACCTGTGTTCACAACAGCACAGCCAACGATGCAGGCCAGCGAAAGCATTAAAGTCGTGCCGTTGCTAACGTATTTAACGGACGAACATAGAGTGCGTGTGGTTGATGTAAAACTGGCTGAATTGCTCAGTGGCACAAACGCACAGCAAGGGTATGACGACCTCTTTTATATAATTTTAATGCTGTGTTTATCGCAGCAAAGCCAGCATAGTTGTTTAACCCTAACAGAGGTTGATTGGACTAATCCGTTTAATTTACGTCAAAGCGATTTTACTAAACTAGAAGGCACGCAGCCTGACACTCTCAGCCCATTTAGTGATGACTTTACGACTGAGGCGGCAATAGGTTATTTAGTCTCACATCACAGTGTTGGGGAGCAAAAGCCGCTGCAATTGTTTAATCAACGGTTATATTTTTCTCGTTTAGCAGGCTATGAACAAACCCTTGCCCAACGATTACTGACAATGAGCGAACGACAACTTAACATTGATGATGCAGTACTTGCTCAGTTATTAACCCGCTACTTTCCTGATGATCCGAGTATTGACATTGATTGGCAAAAAGTAGCGTGTGCGATTGCCGCCACAAAAGGTTTTAGTGTGATCACGGGCGGGCCTGGCACCGGTAAAACCACCACGGTGACAAAGCTGTTAGCGATTTTACAATCGTTATATCAAGCGGCGCCATTGAGCATAAAATTAGTAGCACCCACAGGTAAAGCAGCGGCACGGCTAACAGAGTCAATTTTAGGGGCTAAAAATAAGCTTAGTGAAATACCAGATGATATTAATTCGTTGATCCCGCAAAGCGCGCAAACCATTCATCGTTTGTTGGGAGTTAAGCCATTTACCAATAAATTCCGGCACGATAAAAGCAATCCGATGCATGTTGATGTATTGATTATTGATGAGGCCAGCATGGTCGACTTATCACTTATGGCTAAATTAATTGAGGCCTTGCCAGATCATGCTCGATTGATTTTACTCGGCGATAAAGACCAACTTGCTTCGGTTGATACTGGTAGCGTAATGAGTGATTTATGCCAAGGGTTAGTGCTTGGACAAACACCGCGTTATTCAAAAGTACGCTGTGAGCAATTGAACACGCTGTGCTTTAATGGCACTGTTAAACTCAACGCGCAAACTCAAAGTGAGTTTAAACTCGCGGATTGCATTGCCTTTTTACAACATAGCTATCGGTTTGATGCAAAAAGTGGCATAGGTCAATTGGCGCTGGCGGTTAATACCAACAACCGTGGGATATTAAACTATGTTGAACAACAAAGTAGCGAAGGGCATTTTAGCGATATTATTTTAGATTATGATTTTGCTTCCACACCAATTGAAAAGTTAGTAAATAGTGCCGCAAGTCATTATGCTAATTACCTAACCCTGATAGCGCAAGGTGCCAGTGTTGCGCAAGTGCATGCAGCTTTTGCCAGTTATCAGTTACTTGCTGCGGTACGTGAAGGCGATTATGGTGTTAATAGTTTAAACCAGCGTATTGAACGGGTATTACAGCAGCAAGGTTTAATTAGCGTTAACCCTAATCAGCGGCATTATGTAGGGATGCCGATAATGGTTAGTCAAAACGACTATCAGCTAAAATTATTTAATGGTGATATAGGGATTTTAATGCCCGATGACAGCGGCCAGCTTAAGGCAGTGTTTATTGATGAACAAGGTAATGAACGGGCATTTTCACCCGCACGGCTTCCGGCGCACGATAAAGTGTATGTAATGACCATTCATAAATCCCAAGGCTCAGAGTTTAGTTATACCGCGATGGTGTTACCACCGTTCAAGCAGGCGAGTATCGGTATTAATAGGCAATTAGTGTACACAGGAATTACACGCGCAAAACAGACCTTTGAGCTGGTGGCAGATAAAAAAGTGCTGCAACTGGCCATGGGGAAAAGTGTATCACGGGCGTCAGGCTTGTATGAGCGATTAGTGTAAAGCCATACTTATACTAATCTCTTATTTTTGGGGTTCGTTTTCTAAATAGGTTGGGTTGCCAGCCAAAATGCAGTGCGCCTAATCTTAGAAAAACGGTTACCAATAATGAACCTATAATGCACCATAAATAAGGGACATCTAATAAAAATAGCGTGGCATAGGTTAAGCCTCCTGCAAAACACGCGGTGGAGTATAGCTCTTCGCGCATCACCAGCGGTACTTCTCTACAGATCACATCACGTATTAAGCCGCCAAATATACCCGTCGTCATTCCCATTGTAAGCGCAACCACCATGGTTGTACCTTCAATTAATGCTTTTTCAATACCGACCACATTAAAAATAGCCATACCGATGGCATCAACCAGTAACATGTAATAGTTAGACAGGTCGGGCAAGTGGCGAATAAACATAACGGTGACAAAAATAGCGCCATAGGTGGCATATAAATAATCGGGGTTGGCTATCCAAAATACAGGTTGATTAAGAAGAATATCTCTGAGCGTGCCACCGCCTAACGCGGTGACTGAGCCAACAACGACAACACCAAATCCACCAATATCTTTATCGTGGCCTAATAATGCACCTGAAATTGCAAAGAATGCCACGCCAATAAGGCTTAAAAAATTAAAATACTCTGCCGTCATTGAGGTGTCCTTACCAGATTGAGAATTTATATTAGACATTAAAAGATAAGCGATTGGGGATTTATATTAGCTGAATAACACTAGGGTCTGTTTACCTTTCAAGGTTGAATTTGCAGCAGTCTGCTTGGTATTAAAGCAAGGCAGAGCCTGTGTGGTGTGGTTATTCCCCATAAATAGGCGATAACGCAGCATCAATGCCAAACAGGCGCTGCCCGAAGGGTTCTGCCTAGGGGCGATTT
>NZ_LKGQ01000039.1:0-18074 GCF_001401785.1 Pseudoalteromonas sp. P1-16-1b
TATGTGAAAGTAGGACATTACCAGGCTCCAAATACAAGAAAGCCCGATTCGAAAGAGTCGGGCTTTTTTACGTCTGCAGAAAAGTGAAAGTATTAGCCGTCAGCTATCAGTTGCACAGCGTCAACCTGACCACCGTAGCATGGGTTGAGTATTCGAAACCCAGGGATAAAAGAACACGAAGAACACGACAGAGGATGAGTCGGGCTTTTTTACGTTTGGAATAAAGTAAAAGAGGTATTAGGTTAAAGGAAGAGAATTGATCAGAGCCGACCCTAAGGCATTCTACTGCGTCATCGCAACGAAGTAGCGCACCCACTCCAAATATAAGTTAGTGTACAGCCCTCAGTTTTGAAGTATTACCATCAGCACTCCGTCTTTACTGATCTTAGTTATTCTCCTTGCATCTTTAAACTAGTCCCTAAATTATCATCTTGTTGCAATTTCATTGTTGGTTTAATAACTGTCCTGTGTAAAACTATCTAGGATAATTTAGTAAATCAGGTGACATGAATGTCGAATATAAAAGCTTGGAAACTTCTCAGCCTGTTTTGTTTGTTTACAGCACTGATTGGTTGTCAATCTAAAGAAGAACAGCTACAACAAACAATTCAAGAGTCCATTAAAAAGGCCGATGTCGAGCTTACTCAGCTTGGTAAAGCACTTGATAATGGTAGTATACGTAATGCGATTATTCTTAAAGAATACAGTCGTATCCTTAAACAACAGCAGCCTGAACTCAGTAAGGTTGTTGATGTAGTTAGCCTTGATGCCACACGCCAGGGAGCCCTTTATAGTGGCTTAACCCAACGCCTTGATGATATTAAGGGTAATTACTTAATTCCTCCTTACGAAGACACTTTATACAATATTGATTTATTGCGTGAAGCCGCCAAGCCAACGTTATTTTCTGATGCCTTAACCGATCCTATTAATATGCTTGCGGATATGTCGAATGGTTCTTTGGCACGAGTTGGTGCTATAAGCCAAAAAGCTGAAGGCCAAGGGGTCGGTAACCAAATGGTAGGTAATCCTAACTATGGTAATTGGCAAACGAATAGTAGCGGTATTAGCTTTTGGCAATGGTACGGCATGTACCGTATTTTGGGTGATGTATTTGACCGAGTTGAATACGGAAGTTGGAGTAAACGCCGTAAGTATAGTTACTACAATGACTATGGTCGTACTCGTTACTCAAGCCCTAAACAAATAAAAACCCAAAGTGCATTAGAAACACGTACACGACAATCTTACCAACGCCAAGGCAAGCAGTTCACTAGTCCTTATGCGAGTAAAAAAACAGGTGCATCAGGTTTGAGTCGCAGCAGTTATACGCCGCCTAAAAGTCGCAGCAGTTACTCAAGAGCGAGTAGTTATAGCAATAATTCAGGATCGGTTCGTAATAGCAGTAGCAGAACCTCGCGCGGCGTAAGTCGTGGTAAGTAAAGAATAATGTTGGAGTTAGAATAATATGTATGAATTTAATGGAATAACTATGTGGTCTTTGCAAGCACTGTCAGTAGACTTTGCAATTATCATCTTACTGTTTGTGAGCCTAAAGTATATTAAAGGTTGGGTGTCTAATTTACATGCTAATGATGAAATTACCGAGCGAGATAACTTTGCATTCGGAATAAGCTTTGCCGCTGGCTTAGTTGCCCTTGCGATTGTATTAACGGGTGTAAGTAGTGGTGCTTTTGCTGCTACGTTACAAAAAGAAGCTCTGTTAATGCTTGGCTATGGTGCATTAGCAATTTTGCTTATAAAGCTGGGTCACTTTTTTCAAGATAAAGTGGCATTGCGTAAAGTAAGCCTACATAACGAAATAGTCAAAGGTAACGTTACTGCGTCAATTATTGATTTTGGCCATGTAGTTAGTGTTGCGGTGGTTATTCGCTCTGCACTATTGTGGGTTGCTACCGAAGGCTGGCATGGCATTCCTATTGTGATTGCCGCTTTTGTGATTGGTAGTGTGGTACTGCTTTTAGTAAGCCAATACCGAGTGCAGTTATTTAAACGCACCAATAAAAGCGGTGATTGCCTACAACAAGCCATTGTTGATGGTAATTTAGCAGTAGGTGTTCGCTATGCCGGCTTTTTAATTGGTAGTGCATTAGCCATTACTGCTGCAACAGGTATTGCTCCCTATGCTGCCGATAATATTAACGCGAGTTTACTTTACTGGGCGCTAAGTGCCGTTGTTAGTTTGGTTGCTTTCATTTTACTGCACTTACTGACGATTAAAATCATTCTTGCTGGGTGTAATATTTCAGATGAAGTGAATCGTCAAAAGAATGTGGGTGTTGCCGCTATTTCTGCAGCAGTGTCATTTGCTGTCGGGATCACTATGGCCACACTACTGGGTGCATAATCACGTGTCATCAACTCAAGCTTCCCCAAGTAAATTTAATTTACTTGGGCATGATATTTTACTGATCACTGTTATGGCCGTACTCGCAGGATGCGGCCTTATTTATGAATACTTACTTTCTCATTACGCTGGCCGAGTACTAGGCTCAGTTGAGAGTGCAATTTACGCCATGATAGGCACTATGATTGTAGCTATGGGGATGGGTGCATTTTTAGCGCGTTGGTTTAAAGATGCCTTTACCGCATTTGCTTGGCTAGAAAGCATTATTGCGCTCATAGGTATGGGCTGTATATTAGCCATTGCCAGTATCATTGCTGTTAGTTATTCACTCCCTCATTTATTCTCAAGTATTTTTAATATTCCACCTGACGTTATTCTTAATGGTTATGTGTTTCAAAAGCTGCAAGAGTGGTCTCGCTTTTTACCTTATGTATTTGGCTTAATATTAGGGCTATTTATTGGTATGGAAATACCGCTTATTGCGCGTATTCGCCAGCATGTTTATGGACGTTTTTTAGAAAATAACGCCGGCACTATATATGGGGCTGACTATATTGGCGCCGGTATTGGCGCGGCAATTTGGGTGAGTATTATGCTCGCGATGCCAATAATGCAAGCCGCTGCTTGGACAGCGCTATTTAACATTATTGCCGGCCTTGCCTTTTTATGGCGTTATCATAGCTATGTACGCTTTGCTAAGTTGCTATTGGTTTGCCATATATTACTGCTGGTGTTATTCGCTTTTATTTTGCAGTTTGGTAGTAGCTGGATGGATAATCTAAGTAACGTACTATACAAAGATAAAGTTATTTATTCCCAAGCAACGAAATACCAGCATGTGGTGTTAACCGAACGCTTAAGTAAAAATCAGCCACAGCCAATCACTGATCTATACTTAAATGGTCGTTTGCAGTTCTCAAGTATTGATGAGCAAATATATCACTCAATGCTGGTTTATCCTGCAATGCTCGCATCTAATCGTCATGACCGTGTTTTGATTATTGGTGGCGGTGACGGATTGGCCATGCGTGATGTATTAAAGTGGCCGGTTGAGGAAGTGACTTTAATTGATTTAGATGGACAGCTACTCAATTTATTTGGTCATAAAGATAACAAATACACACCGCCTGATGATATTAAACAGCGATTAATGGCACTCAATAATGAATCGATGCATGACCCCCGAGCAAATATTATTGTGGGTGATGCATTTTTAGAAGTTGAAAGGCTACTGGATCAGTCAAAGCAGTTCGATACTATCCTAATTGACCTGCCAGACCCTAATCATCCCGATCTGAATAAGATGTATAGCGACTATTTTTATAACCATGTGCGTCAATTATTGGCACCTGATGGTGCTATGGCGGTACAGTCAACCTCGCCTTATCATGCGAAAAAGGCATTTTTAAGTATTGCTAAAACGGTGAAAGCCGCAGGTTTTGATTATGTAGAGCAATATCAGCAAAACATCCCTTCGTTTGGTCAGTGGGGGTGGACTATTGCTACTAAAATGGGTCAATCACCAAGTGCACGTATTAACAATATAGCGGATATGCCAGTGCCATCTCGGTGGATTAGTAAAAAATATTTATTAGCCAGTTTTGCATTTCCTAATAACTATTTTGAACAAGTTAACGATATTGAAGTCAATAGGTTAGGCTCTGGTCGCTTATATGATTATTACCGAGCTGCTTGGCAAATAGAAAGTGAATTGTATAAAAATTAATAAAACATGGTTGACATAATATGTCGACCATGCGAATCTTAACTCAGACATAATATGTCAAACGACAAAAAGGCAGAGACATGGAATTAAATGAACTTTCAATAAAATTAGCGTCTTTTGAAACTGAGGGTGCTAACTTTGAGTCTTTCTTGATTGCCAATCCAGGTGAGCAAGATGTTTTACAAGTCATTGTTGATGGAAACGATGAGCTTCCAATTTTTGTTACCCAAACACAAGAGCAATTATTATGTATTAGCTACTTGTTTGGTGAAGACGAAGTAAAAAGCGAGTTACGCGACGAGTTAAACGAAACACTACTGCGTTTAAACGTGCCAATTCCGCTAAGTGCATTTGCCAAAATCGATAATAAATATGCGATTTTTGGTGCACTTTCGGTAAATTCATCATTAGATGACGTTACCCACGAACTAGTGACGTTAGCGGATAACGCAATTGATGCACTAGAAGCCGTGACCTTGTATTTAAACGATTAGGATACCCGCATAGGTAAGTGCTGATTGCTAATAGTATATGGCTCTCGCTTTACCTAATAGGATATAAACAAGTTTTTGGAGTTAAGATTATGAGTATTTTAAAAAAATTATTTACAGCGGTACGTGGTGGCGCGCGTGAAGCGGGCGAAGCAATTGTTGATGCGAATGGTATTCGTATTTTTGAACAAGAAATTGCCGATGCACAAAATGCACTGAATCGTGCTAAAAAAAGCCTGACAGAAGTAATGGCTAAAGAGATGCAAACTAAGCGTAAAATTAGCGCTGTAGATGCATCAATTGCTGAGCACGAAGCGTATGCAGGTCAAGCCCTTGAAAAAGGGAATGAAGCATTAGCATTAGAAATTGCAGAAAAAATTGGTGACTTTGAAGCTGAGAAAGCCGAACACGAGCAAGTATTAGCGGGCTTTACTAATCACATAGTGACCTTGAAGCAGCAAGTTAAAGATGCTGAAAAATCAATTAAAGAAAACCAGCGTCAGCTTACTATGGTTAAAACCACAGAAAGCGTTCAACAAGCGACAATGGCTGTAAATAGCACGCTTAATACTAATAGCTCGTCGATGACATCAGCTCGTCAGTCGCTTGAGCGCATTAAGCAACGCCAACAAGACCGTACTGATCAATTAGGTGCTGCAAAGTCTCTAGAAGCAGATGTTAATGGCGATGATTTAAAAGCTAAAATGGCTGAAGCGGGTATTGGTGATACCAATCCAAAAAGTGCTGATATTTTAGCGCGCATTAAAGCGAAGCAAAATAGCTAACATTTAGAACCATATTAAAAAGGTAACCGAGTTTTGCTCCGTTACCTTTTTTGCTTACAGAGGCACCTTATATGTTTAATTTTTTCAAATCTAAAAAAAAGCCAGAACGTCAGCTTAATCACGCGAGTGACCTTAAAAAAGGTGACATGTTTACAGTGATTGACTCGTTTGCTTATCCTGCATGGCTCAAAGGCCAAACACTTCGCGTTATTGATGTGCAAACGTATCAGTACCAACATAGTAGTGATACTGAATTCGTACTTGAAACTAACACAGGCCAAGTGGTGTTTTTACAAATAGAACAAAACGATGGTGAGCAGTGGGCAAATTTCTCAATAAAGATTCAGCGTGATGATGTTGATGAAGTATTTGGTTTGGATGAGTTTTCACGTATTTTTGATGAAGAATCGTTAACGCATATTACAGTTAAAAATACGCCTGAGCGTTTTATACAGTTTTTAGCTGGCAGTTATCAACAAAGTGAATCACCTTATGTATGTTATTTTCATAATAAAGATTTTCGTGGCCAAGCGCTACCTCGCTATGAGCAAGACGGTGGTGAGCCCTGTGAAATGATTTGTTTAGCGTCACCCGATGAAGGGCATAGCGTTAATATCGAAATTTGGGAGGGAGGTGAAACAGAAGTATCACTGACATTAACTCGCCCAATTAGCGATATTGTTGACTTGTTTCCTGGAGATGCCCAGTGAGTGATGCTAAAGACAAGTGGTTGCGCCAAGAGCAAGCTGTGCGCGCCACGCAAATGGCCTTTGATTTGAGTAGTGAGGTACAAAAGTCGATAAAAAAACAAGCTATCGACCAAGAGCTTACTCCCTCAGATATGATCCGCAAAATTTTAGGCCTTGATGTAAAGTCTAAAAAAACACGGCAGCGTTTATCGTTTAATTTAAATGATGATGAAATAGCGCAATTGGCTAGTCGGTTTGAAGTTGCAGTAGATGATAAAAGAGCGGTAAAGCAACAGGTAGCAGATCTACTTATTGAGCATACAAAAAAGACTAAGTAACCCTTTTGCCTTCTTTATATAAAATACTTACACTGAGGTTATTATTTCTAAAGAAGTGCAGCTGTGAATATTATATTGATTGCCTACTTACTTATGTTTGCGTTATTTGGCACAGCGGCAAGTTACTTTGTGCGTTTTATATATGCTTATTGGGTACAAAAGAACATGCCTTTGGAATACATTTTTAAGGCTGGTGTATGTATTTTCATGGTAGTGGTTATTTCGGTGTTAATACCACTATTAAATTAACACCGAAACGAATTGCTACTGGTAATTAACGGTTTTACATTGGTTATCAATACATAAAGAGTGAACTTCTAGCACTGTTGAACAGTCATCGAACTCAAGCGCAGTGTTATTTTGTTGTTCTTGCTGAGTGATTTTTTGTGCTAATTGCTCGGCATGCTTTTGAGAGTTATTTAATGTTGAATATACAACATACTTACTCGGCCCTCCACAGACACGCGAGCCAACACCTAACACCTTACATTGATAACTGGCTGTGCAGCTTTTATTACTTGTAAGCTCATTAAGCTGAGTATTTAAAACAGATTCACTCGCGTTTTGAGCTGTGCTTGGTGTTAGTGCGCTACTGCAACCGCTAAGCAGCATAGTCATGACAACACTGGCAGCTGATAGTTTAATTACGGATGACAAACAACTCATAATCTAATCCTTAAAATACACTTACCGCAGAGCCTTCAAGTTTAACACATTTATTTTCAACGCACTGGGTACTAGGCGCAGTTAAATGTTGGCAAATACTCATCATGCCTTTTTGCGCATTATAAGTACTTTCCAATTGAGTAATTGTATCGCTTAGGGTTGAAACCTGTTTTTGGGGGGCGCTTTGTGTAGAGTACACAATATAATCGCTCGGTCCACCACAGGCACGGCTACCAACAGCATTCACTTTACACTGTGAACTCGTTGAACATTGCTTATCTGCTATGAGGCTGTTTAGCTTATCTTTTGCTGTTTTAATATCATCAAGCGACACTTCTTTTGCTGCATCAGCTGGTAATGGCTGTGCTATTTTATTTTGCTTATTCGCTTGTGGTAATTTTTGTTGCGGTATCGGCGTAGACGTATTTTCTACCGCATTGGTTTTAGTTTGCTCAGTTTTATTTGAGGTTGTTTCTAAGCACGCCGTTAAGCAAAGCGGTAGCAGTAGAGCGAGTAATGGAGTACGCATAATCGTTCCTGATAGTGATGAATTATTCATCACTATCATACACTGTGCATTCATTACAGCAATAAAAACTCTACTATCAACATATTAAAGAGGTGATAAGGAGAGTTTTTAAGTTAACCCGCCTTGCGTTAATTTAGCTGGATTGAGTAATGCCTCTAATTCTGATCGAGATAGGTCGGTTTCTTGCTCAGCGATATCAATAATTGGCTGTGCTTGCTGATAAGCTTGCTTAGCAATTTTTGCTGCTTTTTCGTAGCCAATAACAGGGTTTAGCGCAGTCACTAAAATCGGGTTTTTAGTTAATGCTTTATCAATCTGAGTTTGATTAACTTTAAAGCTAGCAATGGCTTTATCTGCCAACGCTTGCGCGCTATTAGCGAGTATCTCGGCACTTTGCAAAATATTGTAAGCGATTACCGGCAGCATTACGTTAAGCTCAAAGTTGCCAGCTTGGCCTGCAACCGTAATGGTTGCGTCGTTACCAATGACTTGGGCGCTAACCATTGCAGCGGCTTCTGGGATCACCGGATTCACTTTACCCGGCATAATTGATGAGCCAGGCTGTAATGCTTCAAGTTCAATTTCTGAAAATCCCGCAAGTGGGCCTGAGTTCATCCAACGTAAATCGTTGGCTATTTTCATTTGTGCAACTGCATAGACTTTTAGCTGTCCTGATAAAGCGACAATCGCATCTTGTGATCCAATATTATAAAAAAAGTTATCGCTAGGGGTAAATTGAATCCCTACCTTTTCAGTTAGCTGTGTGGCAAATAGAGCGGCAAATTGTGGGTCGGCATTAATACCTGTACCTACTGCTGTGCCACCTTGCGCTAGCTCACAGACACGTATTAGTGCATGCTCAATACCGCTAGCTGCATGCTTTACCTGCGATTGCCATGCGCTGAGTGTTTGCTCAAAAGTTATTGGCATTGCATCCATTAAATGAGTGCGCCCAGTTTTAACTATGTGGCCGATGTCTGCTTTTTTTTGCTCTAAGGCGTCTGCTAAATTTGCTAGTGCTGGCAGTAATTTTTTATCAACGCTGATCGCACTACTCAAAGCAATCGCAGTGGGAATAACGTCATTAGAGCTTTGCCCCATATTCACATCGTCATTTGGGTGAATAGCTTGGTTAGCTTGTTTTGAGGCTAAGCTCGCAATGACCTCATTAGCATTCATATTTGAGCTAGTACCTGAGCCAGTTTGAAAAATATCAACGGGGAAATGCTCATAATGCTTACCATCAATAATTTCTTGGCAGGCATGATCGATCGCATTTGCTTTCGTTTTATCTAAATGGCCTAGTTTGAAATTGGCTATTGCAGCAGCTTGCTTGATATACGCTAAGGCAATAATAAATTGTTGCGGCATTGTGAGGCTGCTGATCGTAAAGTTATTAATGGCGCGTTGGGTCTGTGCTTTATAAAGTGCGTCAGCGGGCACGTTGAGTGTGCCCATGCTATCTGATTCTGTTCTAAAGTTACTCATTAGTACTCCTATAAAAGAGAATATATGACATTTAACTACGCTATATAAAAAGATATGGTGCTGTTATTACTATTTACAACGGTATAGCTAAAAAGTAGAGGGCGTCAAGGTAAGCTAATGATGGAACAAAATAAAAAGTCGACTTAAACTGATTTTAAGTCGACTTAAATAATGTATTTATATAAACAGCCGGTTACAAGGCTAAACAGAATTTTAATTGTAGCCAAGAATAAATATTTGGTCTGTTTCATGTTTGTTTTGTGCCTTTTGAGTATTTTTTACATGAGAAAGTAAGTCGATAACCGTTGCTCTACAATCTGTTTCATAACTCGTTTTATCTAGGCTTTTGTCTGTAACTGCCATTGCAGCATCTACTGCGGTATAAGGTGAAATATACATAATGTTATCCTTTTGTAGTTTAGTACTCATTAAGTGAGTAATTTAATAAAAGCATATAGCGTACCAGCTCGGTAAAGATAATTTAACGTATTGAAATTGATGTTATTTTATTTTTTTGGTCAATTTACTCACGACAGAATAGCTGAAATTTGTTTTACTATTGTGCATTCATTTGCAATTTAGGTGCATCAGTATGACCAAACCGTTTTCACAAGCCTGCGAAAATAATAAAAATCATATACTTACGGCTTTGCAGCCTGCATTGCAAAATGCAGCATCAGTACTTGAGATAGGCTCGGGGACGGGTCAGCATAGTGTTTTCTTTGCCAAAAAATTGTCACATTTACAATGGTATACCAGTGATCGAGAGGTTAATCATCAAGGAATAAAGTTATGGCATGATGAGGTGCAACTGGCAAACTTGCATCCGCCTTTATTACTTGATCTAAACTATTCTTGGCCAGTAAATAAAGTGGATGCGGTATATACTGCTAATACTTTTCACATAGTGAGCTGGGAGTTAATTACGCGTTTTTTTGCTGGAGTAAATCAGCACTTAAACCAGCAAGGGGTGGTGTGTGTATATGGCCCTTTCAAATATAAAGGGGAGTTTACCAGCCCCAGTAATGATGAATTTAATAGTTTATTGCAAAGTCGCGATCCGCTTAGTGGTATTCGTGATTTCGAAGCGGTTGAACAGCTTGCAGTGCAATATGGGCTTAAGTTACTCAGCGATACTGCGATGCCTGCAAATAATCAGTTACTCATTTTTAAACGGCAATAAAGTGCTACATTGTTGTCTGTAAATTTCGATATGTTGGCATTCGCGTTCTAAGTAATCTGCAATTGCATTATTAAAATCGGGGTGAACAATGTGATGGGCAGAGTAAGTGATTACCGGTTGAAAACCACGAGCGATTTTATGCTCTCCTTGTGCCCCAGCATTAAAGCACTGAATGTTATGCTTAATAGCATAATCAATCCCTTGGTAATAACACAGCTCAAAGTGAAGCGAATCTATCTCTTCACTAGCACCCCAATAGCGGCCGTAAAGGGTATTATCATCAATTAAGCTTAAGGTGGCGGCAATTACTTGCTGGTCTCTTTTGGCTAGCATAATGAGCAATTTGTCAGCCATTAAAGCGTGTAACAAGCTAAAAAAATCACTGTTTAAGTAGCCTAAATGACCCGATCGTTTTAAATAAGTGCGTTGATAAAACTCACAAAAAAGCTGCATTGTAGCGGTAGTGATTTTCTCGCCTTTGAGCCATTCAATACTGATATTTTGCTCTGTGATTTTAGCGCGCTCTTTTTTAACGGCTTTACGTTTTCGGGCATTAAAGGTTTTTAAAAAATCGTCAAAATCTTTAAAGTTATTATTAAACCATTGAAACTGCACGCCG
The DNA here is from genome assembly GCF_001401785.1 of Pseudoalteromonas sp. P1-16-1b. Classification (GTDB taxonomy): domain Bacteria; phylum Pseudomonadota; class Gammaproteobacteria; order Enterobacterales; family Alteromonadaceae; genus Pseudoalteromonas; species Pseudoalteromonas undina. The sequence continues at coordinate 10,883 of NZ_LKGQ01000039.1, forward strand.
ATTCTTCGCATAGCACCGGTATCATAAAGATGGGTGGCTTGTGCTTTGTCGCAAAAGTTTACATGCCAGCCTGACCATGCCTGTTCTACGCAGTGGCTTTTAAGTTGCTCTGTTATGTACTTATACACTAGCTTTGGATTGCTATGCATAATACGTATTCTTTGTCCCTCAATCGGGCTAAAGGGAATACCACATAGCCATTTAGGGTAATAATTTAAGCCATTTTTTTCATAAGCTTCGGCCCATGCCCAGTCAAATACATATTCACCGTAGGAGTGCGCTTTTAAGTAGCCAGGGGCAAGCGCAATGAGTTTATCGCCTTCATAAACGGCTAAGTGATGAGGCTGCCAACCTGTTTTAGCACTTACACATTGGCTTTGCTCAAGTGCGTATAAAAAAGCATGTTGGGTGAATGGGTCATTACCAAAAAATTGATGCCACTGTGTAGCATCAATTTGATTAATACTATTAAACCAACTGTGAGAAAAGTGGCTCATAATGCTTTGCCTACTACTGTTGTCTGTGTGTTACTTGTTAATTTTGATAATAATTCGACAGCCATATTCGGTTTTCTATTTTGGATAAAACCTTATGGTTCATCCTGCTCGATATATTGAGATAAGCATTGTGTGAGCTTATCGAGTTCGAGAGGTTTTGCAAGATGTTCGTTAAAACCAATTGCTAAGGCATTGGCTTTATCTTCAGGCATTACATCAGCGGTTAAGGCGATCACAGGTAATTGTTCAGCACTTTTAGTTTTCCGTATCAATGCGGTGGCCTGGTAACCGTCCATAACTGGCATTTGGCAATCCATTAACACTAAATCGAAGTCATTTATTTTAACTTGTTCTACTGCCAACTCTCCATTTTCAACCAATGTTGGGGTGATCCCCAAAGAGCTAAGCATTGCTTTTATCACTAATTGATTGACGCTGTTATCTTCTGCAACCAGTATTTTTAGTTTGCTTAAATCAACATGCTGTTGCGAGTGCTTCGCCGTTACTTGTTGTACAGCACAGGTATTTAACTCGACAGACAGAGTAAAAGTGGAGCCTTTACCTGGCTCACTTTGTACTTTGATATCTCCAGACATTAATAAGCTAAGTTCTTTTGCGATTGCCAAACCAAGCCCTGTACCACCAAACTTACGTGATGTTGAGCTATCAGCTTGGGTGAATGCATCAAATAATTTACTTTGCTCTGAAGCGGCAATACCGATACCCGAGTCCCTAATAGCCAAGGTAATTTGATGACGTTTATCGGCGATCTCCTTGCTGTATGCGCTAATACTTACTTCACCTTCGTAAGTAAACTTAATAGCGTTACTACACAGGTTTAATAAAATTTGCTCAATTCGCATAACATCACCTTCAAACCAAATGTCGGTGGGTAATTGGTTATCAACTTTCCAGTTAATACCTTTTTGTTCAGCGCTTTGCTCGAACATGCTACTGATCCGAGCAAGAAGAGCATTCAAATCAAAAGGAGCAACTTCTAAGGTTAGTTTTTGTGATTCAATTTTAGAGATATCGAGTACATCATTGATTAAACTTAATAATGAGTTAGATGCTAAATTAATTTTATTTAAATAATCAGAAAGAGTTTCAGGACTATCTTCATTTTTAGCTAAGGTTGAAAAGCCGATCACAGCGTTAAGCGGGGTGCGAATTTCATGGCTCATATTTGCTAAAAACCGGCTTTTAGCTTGATTTGCCAAATCAGAATGCTGTTTAGCCTTAACGAGAGAGCGAGTACGCTCTGCTACCAAACGTGAAAGTGCAAGGTGTTGGTGATTAAACAACAGTAATATCAGTAAAATGAGTGAGCTGACAATGACCTGTAAAATAAGCAAAAAGAGTGTCATGTTATTAGTTTGATGCGGTAAGAATTCATCTTTAATCGCTAAATCTACTAGCCATGTTTGTCCTGCAAAATTAATTTCGATAGTTGTAAGCTTATTGCTTTTGGTTGGAATATTTTCGGCATTTGAATAAAACGGGATGGTAGCATTAGCTTCATAAATAGCGATATTAAACATTTTATTTTGTGCTTGGGTAAGCGACTGAGCAAGTATGTTTTTTACTAAAAATACACCTGTTGCGTAGCCTTTAATTGATGCAATCTCATTATTTTGTTGATACACAGGAGAAAATAATAAATACGCGGGTTCAGGTCGCTGTGTTTGAACTAATTGAATTATTTTAGTACCGACAGGGCGATTTTTGATACGTGGATCGAGTAAAGTCTCACGACGATCTTTACGAGAGTTGAGATTAAAACCTATGGCGGATTGGTTTTCTGACAAAGGAGCAATATAAGTGATAATCACCAATGGATCGTTGTTTGATAATGGGGCGCCTTTAATGCTCGGAGCAAAGTTGTGTGTATTATAAATTTCATCAAGCTGTTTGTTAAAGTCACTGACCTGAGCCTGGTTAATTTTGCGGTTCCATGAAAATGCTTTAATAAATGAATGCTCAGCCAATAGTTGAGCACTGTAAATATCAAACTCTTGCTTGCTTAAAGTCGGTGTTGATTGTATTTGGCTTGCAAGGCTTTGTACGGTTATTTGACTGAGGTTTAAATTGCTCAGTAAACTGTTTTCAATGATAGATGTTTCGCGTTTGGCAATTTGTATCGCATTTGAATAACTCTCTTGATTATATAGCTTTGTGGTAAAAGCTACAGAGATGAATAATACCGAGCAAACTGCGATGGTAGGTAGTGGGGTGAAGTAATGTCGTTTAAATTTAGGTTGTAATAACGCCAATATAAAAGGAGTTGCGATCAGCACACCAAGAGAATCACCAAGCCACCAAAAAGTAACATTTCTCCAATGATTATCAATACTGTAAGCAGGGTTAAACTGACTTAAAGCATAGACGCCAATATTGGCCGATATTAGGCTAACGACAATACCAACGATAAAAATAAAATAAATTATTGATTGGCGCTTCTTTAAAAACAGCGGATGACCTAGCCAGTATTTTAAAAAAGCTGCGCCAATCATCCCTTGTAGTACAGCACCAAAGCCGATTAGTAACACCTGCTCTAATGTATTGCCAATTAAAACTTGATCAGTAATAACGTTATCACCGGTACTTAAATTAAAGGCGACAGAGGCAATAAATAATGCCGGAATAAAACGCCACCACCAGATAAAACAGCCAACTAGGGCAATACCTGCAGGGAGCCAGATAGGGATTACTTGTGATTGGAAGGCAAAATTAGTTAATAACTTACCAGTTGCAAAATAAGCCACCGCAAACAATATGTAAAAAGCAGAAGAACTGGATGTTGAACGAAAAATCTTCACATGCATCCTTGTTTAATATTATTTTTATAGTTGAATCTCAGTATAGCGAATCAGTACTAAATAGTATTATTTTTTAAAGTGGTAACTGTTTTTTACTAAATGACTGCTTTAATACAACGGTTGATTCTATGTTGGCGATACAGCTTAAGCTTCCCAGTTGGTGCTTTACAAACTGCTCATAACTTTCTAAACCCTGAGAGATAATTTTTAATAAATAGTCGTGGCTGCCTGAGATCACTGAGCACTCAAGTACATGCGGTAGTTTTTCTACATGTTGTTCAAACTGTTGTGCAGCACTCACTGAGTTTTGACACAGTCGCACGAAAGCATAAACCAGTACATTAAGATTGAGTGACTTAGGGTTAATAGCTGCGTGATAACCAATAATAACCTGTTCTTGCTCAAGTTTTTTAATGCGCCTTAGAGTAGGAGTATCCGAGAGATTAATGGTATTGGCTAATTCTGATACCGACATTCGGGCTTGCGATTGCAAGGCAACGAGTAGCTGCTGATCTTTATTATCTAACATGGTTGTAGAATCTTATTAATTATCTATCTAATAATAGTGATTATTGCTAACAATAACTGCTTTTACTATTTTTTTTAGCGTTTTAACCTCTGGGATCTTTGCTAGCATTAAAAAATAATAATAACAGGATGTAGTCATGAGTTCTTACACAGCTAAATTTGATAATTGGATTAGGTCTGAGTTTGTTGCCCTAAACTCTCAATTAGAGGAGTTGTATTGGCAGCAAGCAGATAAGGCAAATGTTGAAGAGATCGGGGATAACTTAAAGCAGACTTTGAAAGAGCAAGGTAATGCGTTGATCAGCGATTTATTAGCCGAAGGTAATACCGACGAAGGATTTGATAGCGCATTCGACTTGCTTGGTAATGTTGGTTTGTTTATGGCTGCTTGTCGCAGGCATGAGATCACAGAGCCGAGCAGAGAAACAACCTCACCATTAGTTGAAGCATCGGCGCTTGCTATGCATATTGGTGCTTCTATTGGAGTAACTCCTCGTTTTGCCACCGCACATTTAACCACTCATAATAAAGCCATTAATGGCACCTATAAACGGTTTACAAATCTTGATGATGAAGCTCTGTTTTTAGATTACAACACCCAAGGTATTTTAGCGTATAAGCGCGCGAGTGATGCTTTACTAAAAATACTGCCATTAGGTATTTCACACCCAGTCACGGCTGAACTGCTTGAGGTGGTTAAAACGGCACTTATTGATGTAATAGCGTCGAATAATGCCTTGTATACTCAACTTGATACCGAGCGTTTTTTTAATTGTGTACGCCCATACTACAAGCCTTACCGGGTAGGTAAAGAGGTTTACCGTGGTGCAAATGCGGGAGATTTTGCCGGCATTAATGTTATTGATATGCTGTTAGGGCTTTGCAGTGCCAATGAGCCGAGTTACTCACAAATGCTGGTGGATAAATTTTTATATATGATGCCAGAGGACCAACAAATATTGCGAGAAGCCATGCGTATGCAAAGCTTTATGGATGACTTCTTAAAAGCCGAGCAATATAAACACACAGAGTGGTTTCAAAAGCACGGCAAACTATTTATACAAGTGTGTAAATTACATGGTGACACCGCTATCGGTCATCATAATCAGTTGGTTGAGAAGTTTATTGCCCAACCGTCACTGCAAATGCAACAACAGCATATAAGCAAAGTAACTGCCAGTGGACCACCTTTACCGGTACTGCTAGATTCCTTAGCTAAATTAAGGGATAGACGTGCAGCAGCTAAGCGAGACGATATTAATACGCGTTTTGATGACTTAAATACGCTAAAACAGTGGATTAACTAATATGGCTAAAAATGATTTTTGTATGCCAAGGGGCTGCTATTTATTAAGCCACTCTGTTGGTCGTCCTCTAAAAAGTACTTTAGAAAATGCTACTGAGCAGTTTTTTACTCCTTGGCAGGAAAGTGCTAAAGAGCCATGGCAGCAATGGCTACCAGCTATAGAAAATTTTACGGGTGCATTAGGGCGGCTATTTAATGCGCCAAGTGAGCAGTTTTGTCCTCAGGTTAACTTATCTAGTGGTTTAACTAAATTGCTTATGTCGCACCCCGTATTTAATAAACCACAGTGCACGGTATTAATGGCGCAGGCCGACTTTCCAAGTATGGGGTTTGTAATGCAAAAAGCACTCCCTGCATGTGCAACAATACGTTTCATCCCCGAGCATGAAGATCTAAGTGATAGGCAGGTATGGCAGCGATATTTAACCCCAGAGATTGATGGTGTGTTTGTTAGTCATGTTTATTCTAATACGGGTGTACAAGCTCCTTTAAACGATATTGTGGCGCTTAGTAAAGTCACGAATACACTCTCAATAATTGATGTGGCGCAATCGGCAGGGGTTATCCCTGTCGATCTAACGGCGTTAAATGCCGATTTTATGATTGGCTCAAGTGTGAAGTGGTTATGCGGGGGGCCAGGTGCGGCCTATTTATGGGTAAATCCAAAGCAAATAACGCAATGTGAACCAAAAGATGTTGGTTGGTTTTCACATCAAAATCCATTCGAGTTTGATATTACGCATTTTCAATATAACGCTAAAACACTTAGGTTTTGGGGCGGTACGCCTTCTATACTCCCTTATGTTATTGCCGCTGATAGCATTGAATATATTGCCCAGTTTGGTGTGGATAAAGTGAGAGCGCATAATTTAGCGTTGTTAACGTTACTTCAGCAGCAGCTGACGGCTTTTTTAGTATCGCCAAACGATAAAGATCAGTGCAGTGGTACCGCTATTTTAGATTTTGCAGAGCATCAACAAACCGTATTAGCGGCATTGGAGGCAGCAAACATAAGTGTGGATGTGCGCAAACTCGGTATTCGTATTTCACCGCACATATACAATACAGCGTCAGAGATACAAGCGTTTATTGCTACGGTGAAAAAGGTAATTAAGGCTGCTGATTAAGCTGTTGTTTTTTTTGAGTGAGTGCCGTTATTTGTTGTTGTGCTTGTTTTATTTGCGGTTCAAATCTTTGTTTAAGTACCGCAGTTTCTGTAGCAATTGCATCTGCAATCGAATCAGCGCCTAAACGATTTGCTTTATCTTGGGTCATGTAACCGACTTGCTGTTTCTTTTGCGCGTATTCCTGCTGGTATTGCTTTATTTTAAGCTCAAGCTTCACAATATCGCGCTCTATTTGTTGCACCTCAAGGTAGTCATCAACTGAGGTATCGATAACTAGGGCGTTTTCAGATTGCAATGCATTGGTTTGCATAATGTTGACGTTTTTAAGCGTGATCACTTTAGCGTCTTTAGCGCAAGGAGTTTGACTGAAAGTCGGCACTCCTTTAATGGTGCATTTAAAAACCGTCACTTCATTTGCCATGCTGACAGTGCAGGCACCTAAAAAACACAGTAGTAATATTAGCTTTGCCATGGTTAAACCTAAGCTGGTTTAAAGTACCATTTATAATGCACTAAGTTGTAACACCATACAATTTGTTTAATTTAATAGCCTAAGTTAAGTATGCCTTCCAAAACGAACAATTCCATAGGTTGTTAAAATTTAGGCACAAAAAAACCACAATTAAGTGGCTTATATTCAGTAATGGTGGAGAGGGAGGGATAGACTTGCTTACATCCATGTAATCAATCGCTACGCGACGCTTGCAGCGGCCTAAACTGTTCCCGACACTTTATCGAACCCTGTCGAGGGTTCTCACCCTCCCAGTTTTTAACGGAGTTAAAATTCAGGCACAAAAAAACCACAATTAAGTGGCTTATATTCAGTAATGGTGGAGAGGGAGGGATTCGAACCCTCGATAGAGCTACAAACTCTATACTCCCTTAGCAGGGGAGCTCCTTCGGCCACTCGGACAC
>NZ_LKGQ01000040.1:0-15770 GCF_001401785.1 Pseudoalteromonas sp. P1-16-1b
CAGCTATCAGCTATCAGCTATCAGCTATCAGCTATCAGCTATCAGCTATCAGCTATCAGCTATCAGCTATCAGCTATCAGCTATCAAAAATTGAATAACGAGAACATTAGGTCAAGTTATTGTTTTAGGTTTTAGGAACTTTAGCTCGTCCCTCGTAACACCAACCTGCTGCTACATTTACGCGACATAAAGCCCCGTCTACAAAACCATTTTGAACCACAGAGTACACCGAGGCGCTGCGCGCTACACAGAGAAGAAAAGCTTATATTGATAAAGGCCTTTAACTTTAATCTCTTCCTCTGTGTTCTCTTTACCCTCTGTGGTAAATAAAATCACTAACAGACGCGACATAAAGTCGCTGCTACGTTTGCACGGGATAAACCCGCGCTACATTATATTAAATACCGCTTATGGCTGCTACTGCTACACCTAGTTGATATAGAATTTGTGTTGCGGTGCTCCAAAGCGTTAGCTTATCCATATGGCCGGCATCTAATGGGACAACAATGGTGTCGCCTGGTTCAAGTTGGTTTGAGTTATTAACTGCAAACCAGTTGCCGGTATTTGGTATTTTTACTGAGCCGTTGGCTTTTATAATGTAAATACGGTCATCAGCAGCGCGCTCTTTTAAGCCACCGCTTAGATCTATGTATTCGTCTACGCTTACGCCTGCTTTATATAGATGCGAGGTAGAGTAATTAACCTCACCTATTACACTAATTGAGTCGCGTTCACTCGGTACATAAAGTACATCACCATCTTGCAGTACTAAGTTTTGCTCATTGTTAACTATAAGCGGTAAATCTATAACTAAACGGCCTACGGCATCAACGTTAGCAAGGTCCTTCAAAAGCTTATTCATTTCATCGTAAGTAAGCGTGTTGCTACTTACTGAACTTTGGAAGCTTTTAGATGCTATATCTCGGCGAAGCTCGGTAGATAAACGCGCTAGCTGTTGTTGCTCTTGCTTTTTAATTGATTGGCGAGTAAATACAGCGGCGTTAGTGGCTGCAAAATCAGAAAAACCACCAGCGCGCTCAAGTAAATTACTTAGGGTTTCGCCACGGCGAATTGTGTAAGTACCCGGAAATTTAAGCTCACCTTTAAGCTCTACTTTTAGGTTTTCTTGCCAATTTGGTATAGCAAATATATTTACGCTGTCTTTACTCTGTAATGAAATATTAGATGCTGTTTTACCTTGCATAGCACTTTTTAAATCAAACTTAATATGCTCAATGTTTGATACATCGTTATTGGCAACCCTTGTTACTTCTGCTTGTTGTGTGTAAGCCGATTCTAACAATCCGCCTGCGGCAGTAATTAGGTCTTTTATCTCACCGCCTTCCATTAACGGGTAAATGCCTGGGTACATCACACTGCCAGTAATTTCAACAATCTGCATAGCCTGCATTACACCGGCCTGCTGCTCTAACTTTGCAATTACAGGCTTTAGTAAATTATGTCGGCTGAATAGTGCAAAGCTTTTAGCATCTTCTTCTTGTTCTTTTAGCTTTTTCTCAAGCATTTGAGCCATACTTAAATTTGGATTTTCTTCTTCTGGCTCTGACTCTTCAGTTATTACACCAACGTATTTTTCAAACTCTTTTTGTTGGTATTCATGCCATAGCTCTGCTTTGCGTTGCTGCTCTTGCTGCTCTTTTGTTAACGCTAAATTTGCAAGCGCTATATCTTCTAAAGCTTTTTCTTCAAAACGACTAAACACAATAATTTTATCGTTAGGGCTAAGTTGTAAGTTGTTCTCTGTATTGTTGGCAATGGCTTTTGCTAAATCGAATTGATGAATCTCAATATCACCATTTACGTTGGTTTCACGCACTACTAATGCATAATTTAAATCGGCCTGTGGTAATAAATCACCACGCACGGAGCCTAAAATATCTGAAATGCGTTTACCTTTGTACCATTGGTAATTACCCGGGCGTACTGCGGCACCAATTAAACTAATTGAAGTTTGGTATTGTTCGCCAATGGCGCTAAAGTGAATACGATCGCCATCTTGTGGAGTGTAGTTAACCTGCTTTTTACTAAAGTCAACTGAAAGCACTTCTTTGTGTTGATTATTAAAGCGCTCAACAACCACGCTTTTAGCGTAAGCATTAGGTTTAATACCGCCGGCCATTTTTAATAAATGTTCTGCCGTTTCACCTTTTTTAAGTTCAAAAATAGCAGGACGCTTTACTAAACCATCAACCGTTACTTGCTCTCCTACCGACGGTATAAATACCACGTCACCCGGTTTTAAAATAATATCGTTGCTGCTATCACCGCGAATAAGTAAATCGTATAGGTCAAAATTAGCAACAAGTTTACCACCACGCTTTACTTGAATATTACGCAGCGATGCAATATCCGATACGCCACCGCTAATAAATAGTGCATGTGACACTGTCGTTAGTGATGATACGCTATAGCTGCCTGGCTTGTATGCTTCACCTAAAACCAAAATACGAATACTACGAAGTTTGCCAAGCGATACAAACGCTTTAACACCAATAACCTCTTGTTCTACTTTTACTTTAATTAGTTCTTTAACTTCAGCAAAGGTTAAACCCGCTACTTGTACAGGGCTTAAATCGGGAATATTAATGCGGCCTTCACGGTCAACAATCACTTCAAAGCTTTCACTTTCTTTACCGTAAAAGTTAATTAATAGTTGATCGCCACGCCCTACTAAGTACGTATCAGGAACGGGAGCGCTTTCATTAGGCATAAATGTGGTTGGTTCGCCTGCAAATAGGTCATAACCGAATGGCTTTACTGATTTATCTTCTGGCTTGAATCGCTCTTCATCTGTAAAAGCTCGTTCGTCGGTGGTATTACGCTCACCTACTGTGGGCTTGTCTTGTTCGTTATTTTTGCCATTAGTGCTACCAGCACCTTCAAGGCTTGAAATATCCACGCCATACTGCTTTGCCAGAGCCTGTTGTTGTGACTTAGGTAATTTTTGAAACTGCTCTAGTTGAGCGGCTGTTGGCGCAAATGCTAATGTGCTAAAGCTACATATAAGTACAAAAGTACTTAATAAATATTTAATAACGTTCACGAGTAGGTATTTCCCTAGGTCTACAACCAAAAATTGGTGGGTATCATACATTATTTACGAGCAAATAAAAAAGGGACTTTAGCCCCTTTCATAGTTTTATTACAATTTATTTACTACTTGATGTTAAAAGCTGTAAACAAGTGTTAATGAGGTCTCTGTATCAGTTGCTTCTTTGTCATCAGCCACGTCTGAGTTGTTGGTTATATTGTAGGCCACTTTCATTTGTAGTGAGCCATTAATTTTAGTCAGAAGAGCGGTTTCTGAGCGAGTTTTAGTATTGGTATCACCGTATTCCACCGATACTAACTGAGTAAAACGCGCGTTGTCTGAAATTCTCCAGCTAAAATCTACTTTACCTAAGGCAATCACTTCGCCTTCGTACTCACCCGCTAATGAGTTGCCGTTTTCATCAACCTCTTCGCTAATATCTGGGTATTTAAAATACTTATAACCCGGACCAACTTCAGCGTTTAGCTTCATGTTTGACTCGTTTAATAAACGTAAACCATAACCAGCTGAAATAACTGATTCACTTCGGTATGCACCAAAGTAGTCTGATACGTGCGACCCATAAATAAATAAATGAGCGTGCTTTTCGTTTAATTTGTAATTACCCTGCGCTGAAATAGAGTACTTTTCGTTAGTACGCTGTTTTTCTTTTGTACCGTCGTCGTTTTCTACTTCATCTTCTTTGTAGATGCCGTCTAACTTATACTCGTTATTCCAACTTTCTAAGTTATGCAATACTTTAATACCGCCTTTTAAGGTCGTTGTTTCGGTATTACCGCTAGTAATGATAGCGCCCACTTCACTGGTAACTTCCCAGGTTTTTTGTTCTTCTTCTGATGCAAATGCACTGGTTGTAGCTGAGGCTGCTACTAAAATTGATAAAAGCTTAAGTTTCATTAAAAAATAACCCTGTAAAAAATATTCATGCTCTTTAAAGCAGCGCGCACGTTAGCAAACCTAACGTGAGCATTACCTTAATAACTTTTTAAAAAATTAGTCTTGCTTGTGCAAATGCACATCCATTTGTGGAAATGGAATAGTAATGTCGGCGTCGTCTAACGCTATTTTAATGTTTTCCATTAACGACCAGTATGTTGGCCAGTAATCTTCTGAGTTAACCCAAGGGCGTACGATAAAGTTAACGCTTGAATCGGCAAGTTCAGAAACCGATACGTTGTATGCAGGATCTTTTAAAATGCGTGATTCGTTATCTAGTACTGATTTAAGTACTTCTTTTGCTTTACGTAAATCGGCGTCGTAGCCAACACCAATCACAAGATCAACGCGACGCGTTGCTTCGCGCGAGTAGTTAATGATCGCATCTGACATTATTTTTGAATTCGGCATTACAATAACTTTGTTGTCAGGAGTGCGCATTTCTGTTGAAAATATTTCGATTTTTTTAATCGTACCGGCTTTACCGCCAGCTTCAACGTAGTCACCTGATTTAAATGGACGTAGTAAAATAATTAGCACACCAGATGCAAAGTTAGATAACGACCCTTGCAGTGCTAAGCCAACCGCTAAACCTGCGGCACCTAAAATCGCAATGAATGAAGTGGTTTCGATACCAATTTGTGACAGCGCCATTAAAATAGTGGCTGCAAACACAATGGCATACACAATACTAGATACAAACGATGAAACCGCTTTATCTACTTTTTTCTTGTCGAATGCTTTAGCGGTTAAATTTGCACAAAACTTGGCAATTCGGCCACCGAGTAAAAATATAACAAGCGCTATAACTGCTTGAATACCATAGTGTAAAATTAAGCCTGAATTTTCATTCAGCCAATTAAGTATTGAATCCATATTAACTCCTGATAGTGTTATTAAGCAGTTTAGCGGTATTGTTTGTAGTATTGTAAATCTTTAATAGGTGTTTGCAACAACGTTTTACTAAGGGGTTAGGGGGTTGAGCCGCGGTTGTGGAGTTTTTAGGCCCGTTGCCCGTTGCCCGTTGCCCGTTGCCCGTTGCCCGTTGCCCGTTGCCCGTTGCCCGTTGCCCGTTGCCAATAAGCTTAAATTTAGAATACTTATAATAAGTTTAATTTTTTTTGATTTTTTGCTTCACAAGCATAGGGATATTATGTATTATGCGCGCCACACCAAACAAGGTGTATGTAGTGGCGGTTGTAGCTCAGTTGGTAGAGCCCCGGATTGTGATTCCGGTTGTCGCGGGTTCGAGCCCCGTCAATCGCCCCACTATTTTCTAAGTCCTCTCAGTAATATCCAAAGTTAATTTTTTAGTTATATCTAGTTTTCATAAAGCCAAACATAAAATAAAAAAATACGCTCTTATCTGTAGCCGCCGGTTTCCCCAGCGTTGATTTATATCGTTATTTGGTGCTTTTGATAAAAGCCTGATGCGACATGAAGTCACTGCTAAATAAATATTACAAATAATACCAGTAGTAGCAGGTTTTCCCCGCACCACACAGCCCGTTGCCCACATTTGACGCTTTAGGCGCGCTGAGAACATGTTATATTCTCAGCGCCTCATACACTTGGGTATTTGCTGCCCTTACTTAAGTTGTTAACCTACTTTAAAAGAAAGACCTAGTGACGCTAATGCTTTAGAGTGTTTTTCAATCGCATCAGACTCTGTACCTACACTATGCGCTTGGGCTAAGTTTTCTGAAGACGCACTACTAATATTTGAAATATTACGGCTAATTTCTTGCGATACCATACTTTGCTCTTCCGCAGCGGTTGATATTTGCGTTGCTAAATCAGAAATATCAGTAATTGCAGCATATACTTTTGAAACGATATCTTGGCTATTGCGGGTTTCTTTAACACAGCTCTCTGCCGCATTCTTTCCAGCTTCCATTGTTTTTGACCAGTTGAGTAACGTAGACTGCATTTCAGATATAGAAACTTGAATTTGCTCTGTAGCGGTATGCGTTCTGCTTGAAAGTGCACGCACTTCATCAGCAACAACCGAGAATCCTCTGCCATGTTCACCGGCACGCGCAGCCTCAATAGCCGCATTAAGTGCAAGTAAATTTGTTTGATCGGCAATCCCTTGTATCTCTTGCATTATGCCACCAATTTTTTCAGCCTCTGTTGCTAGCTCGCTCGCTGAACTTGCTGAGTTATCCACCTCGTTGGCGAGTAACGATACTTCACGCATGGTGCCTGACATCGCTTGCGTTGCGCTTTCGCAGTCTTGGTGAGCTTGTTGCACTCGTTGGTTAGTTACTAAAGTATTTTTTGCTACTTCATCAATTGAATGCACCATTTCCTCGACGGCAGACGACACTTGATGTAATTCAGACGCTTCTTTTTCAACACCGGCCTGCGCAGCTTCAGCACAAGTTTTAAGGGAGTCAGCACCTTTACTCAGGCTTAAAGTACCATCAATAATACGGCCAACAATGGTCGTTACTTTACCCTCAAGTAATTTAATCTGAAAATCACTATAGCTGAGGCTGTCGCTACCAGAATAAATATGCCGAGATACGCTATCTGGACCTGCTTTGGTTTTTTTGATTGTGCTTTGCGAACGAATTAACTCTTCATAAAAAATAACAAAAGGCAGAGGAACAAACAATAAACATAACCAGAACATATAACTTGTTAACCAAGCAATTAAAGCTGCACAGCCAATAAATAGAGGAAGTTTAAATGCGGCTAATTTTTCACTTAAAGGGACAATTGATTGGCCGTTGTTTAAACGTTGGTAAAGCTTTTCTGCGCGGTTTTTATATTCTGGAAGGAGTTGTTGGCGGACTGATTGATAACCTACTTTTTTACCGTTTTCGTAAATAGGGGTAACAAATGCATCAACCCAGTAATAACGCCCATCTTTACATCTATTTTTTACAGCTCCTCGCCATGCGGTATCGCTTTTTAAATTAGACCACATATCACCAAATGCCGCAGGTGGCATGTCTGGGTGGCGAACCATGTTATGGTTTTTCCCTTTTAACTCATTAATGGTATACCCTGAAACTTTACAAAAGCTATCATTTGCATAGGTGATAACCCCTCGTAAATCTGTTGTAGAAACTAACTCTTCGTCAATGCCAAACGAAACTTCCTGGTCTACCGTTGCTTGATTTCTTCTACTCATAGTGGGTGCTTCATTATTTTTTAATGGATGAATTTGCGGAATGTTAATTTATAAGTGTATAAAACACAATTATACATTTTTACTATATGTTAATAGTATTGAAACTACTGAAACTTTATTCTACTCATTCACGCACCAAAAATATACATTTAAAAACATGCAGTTACAAATATTCACGCGAATTAAAAAGAATTACTCTTTCATAAAAGCCTACTTTTAAAAGGGATATAAGCAGAATAGCATCTAACTAAGAATAGTTTAGACCTACAAGGAGGAAGTATCCAAAAACCTCTCCTTAAAAAGGGCAAAAAAAATGCCACCAAAATGGTGGCATTTACACACGGGGGTATTTCTACTTATAGAAATTTTTTACTTTTTGTTTACTTAAACATTTTTTTGAAAGGTAGCATTTACACCCATTTCAAGCAACTTAAAACGCTAAACGGTTAACTCATCGGAACAGTTTATAGAGTCAAACCCTAATACACACGTATTTTTCTTCTAGGTATTCATCTAAACCTTGGTGACCCCCCTCTCTTCCAAGACCTGATTGTTTTACCCCACCGAACGGTGCTACAGGGTTTGATATAACCCCCTCATTTACACCTACCATGCCAAACTCTAACCCTTCGCTTATACGATAGGTTTGTTTAATGTTTTGGCTATAAAAGTACGCAGCTAACCCATAAGGAACGTCATTAGCAAGCGCAAGGGCTTCGCTTTCTTCATCAAATGGGATCACCGTTAATACAGGGCCAAAAACTTCTTCATGATAAATATCCATTTGTGTAGTGACATTAGTAACTATTAATGGGTTTTGAAAGCTGCCACCTAAGTTACTGTTATCTCCAATTAGCGTAGCGCCTTTATCAAGAGCGTCTTTAATCAGTTGTTGCACTTTCTCTTTTGCTTTGGGATAAATAAGCGGGCCTATATCGGCATTTTCATCAAAACCGTTTGCAACGTTGAGCGCAGCGACTTTGGGTGTAATTTTTTCAAGCACTTCATTTAATATACTGCGCTGGATGAAGATACGATTTGCCGCTACACACGCTTGGCCACTATTTCTAAATTTAGCTGCCATTAGGCCATCAATAGCGTCATCAATATCGGCATTATCAAAAATAATGAACGGCGCATTGCCACCTAATTCCATTGATGTTTTTTTAATTGTCTGTGCACACTGTGATAGTAACTGCTTACCTACACCTGTAGAGCCAGTAAAGGTAAACTTACGTACCACCTCTGAGTCAGTCAACATTTTACCAACGTCTTTAGCGTTTTGTGATACCAACACATTAAATGCGCCTTTCACAAAGCCAGCCTGATCAGCTAAATACGCTAAAGCAATAGCACATAGTGGTGTATGTTCAGAAGGTTTTAAAATGAAACTACAGCCAGCAGCATAAGCAGGGGCTACTTTTCGAGTTACCATAGCCACAGGAAAGTTCCATGGTGTTATACCGGCAACCACGCCAATAGGTTGTTTATAACTGGTTAAGCGATGCTGATTGTCGGTTGCAGGGATCACATCCCCATAGCTACGCTTAGCTTGCTCAGCAAACCACTTAATAAAGCCGGCGCCATAATCTATTTCACCGAGAGATTCTTTAAGCGGCTTACCCTGCTCTTTGGTCATAAGTGTAGCTAGCGTTTGTTTATGTTTAATCACCAACTCATACCAGCGCATCAGAGTTTCACTTCGCTCGGTTGCATTGGTTGCTTTTAATTTTACAAACGCGCCTTTTGCCGCATTAATAGCTATATTTACACCTTGCTCGTCAATATCGCTTACTTCAACAATACTTTGTTCGGTGGCGGGATCATCAACGCTAAAGCGTGTGCTGGTTTTATAAAATTCACCGTTTATAAACGAGTCTGAAAAAATAAGATCACTCAAAATACACCTCCGAAATGGGTTTTTGGCCTCGAGCTTCGGGCTTCGGGCTTCGGGCTTCGGGCTTCGGGCTTCGGGCTTCGGGCTTCGATATATTAAAAAGCCTTGTGGTTAACGCTACAAGGTTTTTTAATTTACTCGCGCCTCGAAGCCCGTCGCTCGTAACCTTTAAAAAGATGCGAGGTAAACCCGCTGCTACTTATACAAACAAAAAAGCCGCGGTGTTAAACAGCGGCTTTTAATATAATAGTCGTTAATTAAAAACTAGTGTTCTTCATTAACGATATTGAGATTGTACTTAGGTATTTCAACCACTAAGTCTTCATCTCTAATAATTGCTTGGCAACCTAAACGTGACTCTGGTTCTAAACCCCAGGCTTTATCTAGCATGTCGTCTTCTAGGTCGTCACTTTCATCTAATGAGTCAAAACCTTCACGGATCACTAAGTGACAAGTTGTACATGCACATGACTTTTCACAGGCATGAGGAATGCTAATGCCATTTTTAAGCGCGATATCAAGTACCGTTTCGCCAGCGGGCGCTTCTATTGCAGCACCGTCAGGACACAACTCCGGATGGGGAAGAAAAACAATTTGTGGCATTCTAATCTCTCTTATATATTGTCTACTGACTGGCCTGTTAAGGCTTTTTTAATTGATGCATCCATTCTACGCGCGGCAAAATCACTACTCGCATTGTCCATTTTTTCAATGGCTGCTTTAATTTCGCTTGGCTCTTGTGCACTCTCGCGTACTTTTGCAAGTTCGTTTATTTCCACTTTTAGCGCCGCTAGTTGCTCAGGCTCAAGTAAATCGCCATCAGCTGCTAAAGAGGCTTCCATTGCTTCTATTACACGAAGCGCTTCAACTTGTTGCTCTTTAAGCATACGCGCTTGCATGTCGCCTTTAGCGTTACTCATCGACTCTTTAAGCATATTAGCAACTTGGTCGTCAGACAAACCAAACGACGGTTTTACTTGTATTTCTGCTTGAACGCCGGTTGATTTTTCCATGGCTGATACGCTTAGTAAACCATCAGCGTCTACTTTAAAGGTAACGCGAATATGCGCCGCTCCCGCCGCCATAGGTGGAATGCCTTTTAAGCTGAACTTTGCCAGCGATCGACAATCGTCAACCAGTTCACGCTCACCTTGTAATACATGCAACGACATAGCCGTTTGACCATCTTTAAACGTAGTAAATTCTTGCGCACGTGCAACTGGGATAGTGGTATTGCGTGGAATGATTTTTTCAACCAAGCCACCCATGGTCTCAAGTCCTAGCGACAACGGTAACACATCCAGCAATAACATGTCTGAATCTGGCTTGTTACCAATTAATACGTCTGCTTGTAATGCTGCACCCAGAGCAACAACACGATCAGGGTCAATTGAAGTGAGTGGTTGTTTATCAAAAAACTCGCCAACTTGAGTACGTACCAACGGCATGCGGGTTGAACCGCCAACCATCACCACTTGTAATACTTCTTGGTTTTCAATACCGGCATCTTTTACTGCACGACGACATGAGCGGAGCGTTTTTTTAACCAGTGGCATAGCCAGCTCGTTAAACTTCTCTCGCGTTACTTCAACCATGTATTTTTCATCGTCAAACTCAAGGCCAACATTCACTTTTTCGTATTGGCTGAGTGCTTCTTTACAGGCTTTGGCTTTATTTATAAATAAACGTAATACCGAAGGAGATAAGCCCGTCACACCGGTTTCTTGTTTTAAGTAGTCAACTAATAATGAGTCAAAGTCATCACCGCCTAGGCTTGAATCGCCACCAGTGGCCAATACTTCAAACACGCCTTTATTTAAGCGCAGTATAGAAATATCAAATGTTCCGCCACCTAAGTCATAAACAGCAATTATGCCTTCTTGGCCTGAATCTAAGCCATAAGCAACCGCAGCCGCGGTTGGCTCGTTTAATAAACGCAGCACATTAATGCCGGCAAGTTCAGCCGCATCTTTAGTGCTTTGGCGTTGTGCATCATCAAAATAGGCTGGTACGGTAATAACTGCGCCTAAAATATCTTGATTACCAAAGCTTTGTTCTGCACGTGCTTTTAGGGCACCTAAAATATGGCTTGATGCTTTTACTGGGCTGATTTCCCCGGCTTCAGTTGCTATCGCAAGTGCGCCGTTATCATCGCAAAATTGATAAGGCAGTTGGCCATAGCTTTGTTCTATTTCGGCTTGGGTTTTACCTAAAAAGCGCTTAACTGAAATAAGTGTATTAACCGGATCGAGTGTAGCTGCTTGCATCGCGTCTGCACCCACGGTTATGCCACCAGCTTGGTAACGCACTACAGACGGCAACATTGCTTCGCCTGATTCATCTGTAATAGTACGAGCTTCGCCGCTTTGTACGGTTGCCACTAATGAATTCGTGGTACCTAAGTCAATTCCAATTGCTAATTTATGTTCATGTGGTGCCGCGCTCTGCCCCGGCTCAGCAATTTGCAATAATGCCATAATGCTCTTTAAACTCGTGTTGCTCGCTTTGCAGCAAGTGAATTAATCGTCAAATAAACTGTCTTCAATGCGTTCAAGTTCGTCGCGTAACTTATAAACAAACTTTAGCTTACGGATACTGTCTGCTGCTTGTTGATATTGCTGCTCATCGTTACTTGCTAACTGCTCTGCCAATTGCGCACTGTATTGCTGATCAAGCTGCTTTATTTGTTTTTCAAAATTATCAATAGCAGAATCAGGATCGCTTGCGGTCACTAACTCTTCAAGTTCTTCTCGAAGCTCCATTTGCTGCATTAAAAACATGGGATCTTGTAATGTTTGCTGCTCAGCGCGAATATCTACGCCTAGCTCGCTCAGCATATATTCTGCACGTTTAACGGGGTGCTTAAGTGTTTGCAGTGCATCATTAATTTCGGCAGTACTTTGTACGGCCATTAATTTATCACGACTGCTAGCATTAGCATGGCGATCAGGGTGAACAGCACGTTGAAGTTCTAAGTAGTGCTTGTTGATCGTTGCTAAATCAATATTGTAGTCAACGGGAATTGCAAATAACTCAAAATAACGCATAACTTCTCACAAATGACAAAGCCCTACATTAATTGGCAGGGCTTAGTTATATCAAAACAAGTTTGAGCTTAAACGGTAAAGCTTTCGCCACAACCACACTCATCAGCTTGATTAGGGTTGTTAAATTTAAACCCTTCATTTAAGCCTTCTTTAGTGTAGTCGAGCTCAGTGCCGTCGATATAAACTAAGCTTTTAGCGTCGACAATTAAGGTAACGCCTTTGGCCGCAAATGTTTCATCGTCATCGTTTAGCTCATCAACAAACTCTAATACATAAGCAAGACCTGAACAGCCCGTCGTTTTAATGCCAACTCGCAGGCCTATGCCTTTACCACGGTTTGCTAAAAATGATTGTACGCGGTTTGCTGCCGCATCTGTCAATGTCACTGCCATGAATATCTCTTAGTTTGTATGTTTGCTTTTGTAATCTGCAATTGCTGCTTGAATTGCATCTTCTGCTAAAATTGAACAGTGAATTTTCACTGGTGGTAATTCTAGCTCTGCGCTGATATCGGTATTTTTGATAGTAGACGCTTCGTCTAGTGTTTTGCCTTTAACCCACTCTGTTACCAGTGAAGATGAAGCAATTGCACTACCACAGCCGTACGTTTTGAATTTTGCATCTTCAATCACGCCTTCTGCAGACACTTTAATTTGCAATTTCATTACGTCACCACATGCTGGTGCGCCTACCATACCCGTTGCCACTGACGGATCGTTTTTATCTAGAGCACCTACGTTACGTGGGTTTTCTACGTGGTCGATTACTTTATCACTGTAAGCCATAATTCTATCCTCACTACCTGCTAGGTATGGGCTCCACTAATTAGTGGTGCGCCCATTCAACTGAATCTAAATCAACACCTTCTTGGTGCATTTCCCAAAGAGGAGACATTTCACGTAAACGGCCAATCGAGTTTTTCATTAGCTCAACGGTGTAATCAATCTCTTCTTCTGTGGTAAAACGGCCAATACTAAAACGAATTGAACTATGTGCTAATTCGTCGTTGCGGCCTAATGCACGTAATACGTAAGAAGGTTCTAAACTTGCAGATGTACAGGCTGAACCTGACGATACCGCAATATCTTTAACGGCCATTAGTAACGACTCACCTTCAACAAAGTTAAAGCTGATATTAACAATACCAGGTACTGATTGGTCTTGTGTGCCGTTAAAGTACACTTCGTCCATATCTGTTAAAATGCCGTCGATTAGGCGTTTACGTAACGCACTGATGTGTGCGTGATCTTTTTCAAAATCTTGTTTTGCAATTCTAAATGCTGCGCCCATACCTACTAACTGATGGGTCGCTAATGTACCAGAACGCATACCACGTTCATGGCCGCCACCGTGCATTTGTGCTTCTAAACGTGCACGTGGTTTACGGCGAACATACAAAGCACCTACGCCTTTAGGGCCGTATACTTTGTGCGCCGAGAATGACATGAAATCTACTTTGGTTTGTTGCACATCGATTAAAACTTTACCTGCGCTTTGTGCAGCATCCACGTGGAACATAATTTTACGTTCGCGACACATTTCACCAATAGTGTTGATGTCTTGGATTACACCTAGTTCGTTATTTACATGCATAATACTTACAAGCACAGTGTCGTCACGCATCGTATCTGCTAATTTTTGCAGATCAAGTAGGCCGTTTTCTTCAACGTCCATATAAGTTACTTCAAACCCTTGACGCTCAAGCTCACGACATGTGTCGATAACTGCTTTGTGTTCAGTTTTAGCGGTAATAACATGCTTACCTTTTTTCTTGTAAAACTGAGCCGCACCTTTAATAGCAAGGTTATTTGATTCTGTTGCACCCGATGTGAATACAATTTCACGTGGGTCTGCATTAATTAAATCGGCAATGTCCGTACGTGCTTGGTCAACGACTTCTTCAGCTTGCCAACCAAAACGGTGTGAACGCGATGCTGGATTACCAAAATTACCGTCCATAGTCAGGCACTGCATCATTTCTTTGGCAACTCGTTCGTCAACGGGCGTAGTTGCTGCGTAATCTAAATAAATCGGTAACTTCATTTCTCTCTCCGCTGAAGGTCAACCTTAAAGTTGACAGCTTACTTGAATATTTTCCAACTGCTTAATTGCATCATTAACGCTGTTTTCTTGGCGAAGAGCGACCGCTTTAACGTCCGACTTTTCAACCAATTCAGCTAAGGTAATATTATTTAAAAATTCTTCAATTCGTGCGCTTAAGTCTGACCACAATGTATGGGTTAAACAACGCATGCCACTTTGACAACCAGTATTGCTTCGCTGACACCGAGTAGCGTCAACAGATTCATCTACCGCATTGATAACATCGCCAACTGAAATTACATCCGCCTCACGTCCTAGTAAATAGCCCCCACCAGGACCTCGAACAGAACTCACTAGCCCATTTTTACGTAAACGGGCAAATAACTGCTCAAGATAAGACAAAGAAATTTCTTGGCGCTGCGAAATATCTGCAAGCGCTACAGGGCCTATATTTGCATGTAGTGCAACATCCAGCATGGCTGTAACGGCATATCTGCCTTTTGATGTTAACTTCATAACGCCCCCCGCACAAAAGAGTGCAAATTTTAATTACCAGAGTAGATTAGTCAAGTATTATCCTGATTGGCTAGCCTCAAACGGCCACCGATAAACTTGTAATACCCGACTGTTTTGGTCAAGTATTGGGTCTATTGTAATTACCTGAGTAATTTAGTCAAGTATTAGTGGAGTAATAAAGGGCGCTATTTATAACTAATTGCTATTTTATAGACTTATTAATTGAGGTAAGAATACCTCGTAATATATTCATTTCAGCATCTTCAGGGCGAGCACGATTAAACAAGCGACGTAGCTTAGTCATTACCATGCCTGGGTGCTGCTTAATGATGAAGCCTGTTTTAAACAAGGTCTCTTCAAGGTGTTCGTAAAACAGCTCTGTTTGTTTAGACGATGGATATAGGGTGTCGTCTTCTTGTTGTTCCGCTTTAGGCTGTTGATTTAAAAACGCCATACGCGTTTCATAGCATAAGGTTTGTACTGCCATGGCTAAATTTAGCGAGCTGTATTCTGGGTTAGCAGGAATACATACATGGTAATTACACAGTTGTAATTCTTCGTTTGTTAAGCCACTGTTTTCACGACCAAATACAAGTGCTACAGGGCCATTTACAGCTCCGCCAACAAGCTTTTCACCACATTCACGCGGCTCAACCATAGGCCACGACAATGTACGCGAGCGAGCGCTAGTACCAATAGTTAATGCACAATCAGCAATGGCATCGGCAACCGTATCAACAACAACAGCATTACCAAGTACATCTGTAGCACCTGCAGCCAGTGCGCTGGCATGGCTATCTATTTCACAGGCAGGATCTACAAGGTATAACTTTGATAATCCCATGGTTTTCATGGCACGTGCCGCAGAACCAATATTGCCAGAATGTGAGGTGTTAACTAAAACGATGCGGATATCATCTAAGATCATTACAGTGCTACTTATCGAGTACAAAAAAATTGCGCAAATTCTAGCATGAAAACGCGCTGAGATCCTATATTCAATAGTCGAGATCTTAAAGATCAGTTCGCGGTCAGCGGTCAGCGGTCAGCGGTCAGCGGTCAGCGGTCAGCGGTCAGCGGTCAGCGGTCAGCGGTCAGCGGTCAGCGGTCAGCGGT
>NZ_LKGQ01000041.1:0-10804 GCF_001401785.1 Pseudoalteromonas sp. P1-16-1b
CTGCGTTATCGCCTATTTATGGGGAATAACCACACCACATAGGCGCTGCCTTGCCTAAATACCAAACAGACTGCTGCAAATTTAACCTTAAAAGGTCAACAGACCCTAACTTCCTCTCTAAAGAGTAAGTAATGCTGAAAATTATCCTTATGCATAATACCCGCAATACACTCGCTATTCTAGCATTGCACTTAACCGTCCGATTTTTTAGATCGCTATTTTATCCAAAGCTATTTTTATCAATAAATAATTTATCGACCGCTCTATATTCTTATACTGAGTGTTCATTATTACAGAGCACATTTTTTACAGCTTGGAAAACCTTCATGCTTGCTCTAGTATCTAGTTGTCTTAGCTCATAATTTGCATCTTAATGAAATCATTTCCATCACTGTATTTTGCCAATTTATTTTTAATTATTGGTACCGGCTTACTTACAACCTATTTAGCCCTTTACTTAGGTAAACAAGGCACGTCTACGTTTTGGATAGGCCTAATGACCTCGTGTTATTACCTTGGCTTATTACTGGGTTCAAAACTTGGCTATCATTTAATTAAATCGGTGGGTCACATCAGAACCTTTGCAGCAAGTACTGCGGCGGTTACTGCCTGTGTGGCCGCACACGGAGTAAGCGACAATCTATATATATGGTTAGGCCTTAGACTTTTTGTTGGCTTAGGGATGATGTGTAATTACATGGTGCTAGAAAGCTGGCTAAACGAACAATCAGCGCCTGAGTCTCGCGGGCGAGTCTTCTCTTTTTATATGATCACCTCTTACTTAGGGATGATTTTAGGCCAACTAGCGCTCGCACAATTTCCTGAGCTAGGGTATGCACCGCTATTTTTAGTATGCATGGCGTTGGCTATCGGTATTATTCCAATTTCTATCACTCGCAGAATTCACCCTAAACCGTTAAAGCCGATAAAAATGAGCCTGTTTGATTACGCTAAAAAAGTGCCACAGTCGCTTACTGCGGTGCACTTTGCAGGCATTATCAATGGTAGTTTTTATGGCCTAGCGCCTATATTTGCTAAGCTATCTGGCTTTGGCGCCGCAGAAATTGCTATTTTTATGTCGGTGACTATTTTTGCTGGTTTGCTAGCCCAGTGGCCAATGGGGATGCTCTCTGATCGCGTTCGTCGTAGCGTATTAATTCGAACTAATGCAGCAGCTATCGGTGTTGTAAGTTTGGCATTGTTTTTATTGCCTACTTCACAACTAACAGCTTACATACTCACTTTTATCTTTGGTTTATTTGCGTTTACTTTATATCCGCTTTGTTCTGCGCTAGCTAATTCGCGGGTTGAGGACGAAGAGCGCGTAGGCGTATCATCTGCATTATTAGTCGCTTTTGGCGCCGGTGCAGCAATAGGCTCAACAGTTAACGCACAGCTGATGACCTACTTTGGTCACCAAGCATTGTATGCGTCAATTTCGCTATTAACCGTGGCTATGTACTTACTACTAACCTTTATTAACTCTAAACAAAAAGTTGAACAGCCAGAACCCAGTGATTATGTGGTCGGTACATCCGATGTTACAAACTCGCCACTGGCCGCTACGATGGATCCGCGCATTGAAGAAACCACCGCGCAAGATCAAATGCTGGTTGTAGATGAAGAAGAAGATGAATTTTTTGAGCATCCCCAAGGGGAGCTGTTTAAAGATCTTCACGAAGATGACGTGAAAAATTAACTTATACTGCTTTTAATGCTTTTAATGCTTTCAAAACACGCTAAGCAAACATCAATTAAGGGAGTAATTATACTCCCTTAATTGTTTTAGCTTTTAAGCAAACCCTGTTTCAATATCTCGAAAAGTCCACTTCCCATTTGGATCTGCAATATCAATTAACTCACACGCCTTTTTATTCCATGCAGCCAAGCAAGTAATGTAGTTTGTTAGTTGGTGATATGCACGATCAGGGGCGTCAGGGCGAATTCTCGACATAGTAAACCCTGAATAAGTAGCACCACTACCCACCCAGCTCACAATTGAAGAAGCAACACTGCCACCAGGAACAGCAAAACCAACAGTTGTAGTAACAAGGCCTAAAATAGTTGCTGCTTTCTCAACACTATTACCTGTTTTCATAATATCTTCGTTTATCACTGGGTGTAATAAGGCTAATAAGTTGATTGCTTGGGGCTGATTTGAAGCAATAGCAACATCGTTAGATGTTTTTGCAACACTACCAGGTGCTGAAGCTCCTCCACGCATAGCAGGAAGTAAGCTATTAAAAGATTTTTGACTATTATTACTGGTAGAAAAAACAACGGACTGTGTCGTTAAGCCACCGGCTTTAACACGCTTTTGATCCCTAGGTGTTACAGTAGATTTATAGGTGCGTTGTAAGCGGCGATAAACCGCAGCACTGCACTGTGTCATTTGGATTGCCAAAGCGGCTTGCTCTTTGAAAGCCCGCCCAATAGCGCGCTCAGAAAGTTGAGTTAGTTGCGCTTTTTTCTTCAGCACATTTTGACCAATGATAATATCCACAAAAATATCCTTATTTATTATATGATAAGCCCGATTCTAGCATAATGCTAAGCAGAGATAACAGCTCAAAAAGAAAAACCTCATTGGCTTATCTGTGGCTTAAGATCGCTTAAATCTAAATGGATAGTCATTTCAAAATTATCAGGCTGTACAGCAACATCACTCAAACCTGTTCTCGCAAAATAATCTTCAAAGTCTTGCTGATATTTAGCCGAAAACTGCGTATACGCGGTAATAAACAAACTCAACTTTTTAGCTATTATTGGATAGGTAGCGGCAAGTTCCCGCAGTTTTCAGGTTCAGCAAAGGTAAATTCAGCATAAATATTAAAGTCGTTTCCGAAAGAGGTTTTACCATGTCTAGATAAAAACAATTAAACTTTAAAACTTTTTAACCCCTTTTCTATTTGCCAACCGTTATAGCTCTGAAACAACATAATAAGTTAATTTGGAGCGGCTTATGCACACACTTGAATTTCCTAAAAACCCCATGTTCAAAACATCAACAGCTGTTATTGGCGGTGCTGTGATGACCTTCATCGCATTTGCCTTTATGCAATACTTAATTAGTGGCGAACAAAGAGCACCTATAAAATTGGGTGATGATATCACTGTTGAGATTTTTCAAGCACCAGAAGATAAACAAACCACGCATATTAAAAGAATACCGCCACCACCCACACCTAAAGTGCCGCCTAAAGCACCACCACGTGTAACACCTAGCAATGAGCCAATAACAGCAATAAGCACAGCACCACCCATAGTAATTGACGGATTTGGTAACGATATTAAGCAAACATTTACCCGCCCCACGGGAGATGCTTCACCCATTGTGCGTATAAATCCTAAATACCCAACTAGCGCAGCACGTGATGGCATAGAAGGCTGGGTGCAACTTAGCTTTAATATTTCACCCACAGGTGAAGTGATTGATGCCACAGTAGTAAATGCCGAGCCAAAACGCATATTTGATCGCGAAGCGCTTCGCGCAATTAAGCGCTGGAAATATCGTCCAAAAGTAATTGAAGGTGTGGCACAATTGCAAACAGGTCAAACCGTACAGCTTGATTTTAAATTAGACAGTTCGCAGTAAAGGAATAAGCGCCTATGCTATTGAGTATTAAGTCATGGTTATTTGAAGCGCCAAGCAAAGACTGCATGGCGCGGTATGCAAAAAGTGGCGACAACCGCCACTTAGAGCAGCTTATTGCCTTATACAGTAACGATTTATATCACTACCTAGTTACCCAGTCTAATACACATTTAGCATACGACGTAAGCCAACAAACATGGCTAAAGGTTATTGAAAAGCGCCACCTTTACCAAGCACAAACCACGCCTAAAGCCTGGTTATTTCGACTCGCACGTAACACCCTAATAGACGAATACCGCAAACAGCAACACTTTGTCGAGCTTGACGAAAACAGCCAACGGCTTGCACAAAATAACAATCAAAGTGAATTAACAAGTAGTGACTCACACATAGGCGACACACACATAAGTTATGAAGCATTTAGCACTGCGCTCAAGCAACTTAGCTTTGTGCAGCGCGAAGCCATCACCTTACAACAAGAAGGCTTTAGCCTTGCCGACATAGAGCTTATAACGCAAAGCAACGCCCAAACCATAAAAACAAGGCTACGCTACGCCAAACAAAACCTAAAACAATTATTAGGAGATTATAATGAACAAGCCTGATGAGCAGTTTGATGAAAAGCTCACACAACATTATAACGAGCGTAAAGCACGCACCAGACTTTCGCATGCTCAGCAACAGGCGTTAAAACATAGCGTAATCCAAAAACAACCTAAAAAGCTTGGCTTTGCCCTGCAACTCACAAGCCTTACCTGCGCACTGGGCTTACTGGCTTTTATAGTGCTCGACAGTAACAACGTGGTAAATACTGCCCCTAAAACCGTATTAAACACCATAGATATACACGACTACTCGTTTATAACAACGCATGAAATAGATCAAACAGGTAACTACGCAAGCACTATAACGCAACAAAAACGCGCACTCGACACCCAGCTAGCAAACGACTTACGCCGCCATCAACAACACCACATAGAATACGGCACGCTCGTAAAGGTCGACAACGACTGGTACATAGCCAGCTGCAATGACGAGGTACTGGTACATATTAAGCAGTCACTGCTCAGTGATTTAAAAGGAAAGCATGCAGTTGAAAGTAATATAAATACGGGTGACATGCTTGCTATGGCACATAACGGCAAAGGGCAGATTATTGCGCTGAAGCATGCGGGGGTTGGAGCGAAGCAGTGTAGGGCTTAATAATTACTATATGCTTAACGATATTCTAGTTATTCTTAAGACACAATATTTTAATAAAAGAAAATCTCGCTAAGGAAAGCTATGAAACCAATAAAAAAAGTTGATCTAGAACTTACCACCATACAAAAGTGGTCTAGTGCACTTTTGTTGTTTTTAATACTTATTTTCATTTTTTTTGTCAGTGTATTTGGTATCGGTGCACCAAAAAATATTCAAACCTGGACAAATACATCTAGTGTGTTTTATAACCTAACAAGTACGTGTATCGCTGTAATATCTCTCATACTTCTATTAAATATCTGGAAAGATAATAGAAAAGAGCTCAAAGAAACTCGTGAAGCTTTACAAGATCAACTGAACATTCAAAACTTTACAGTCACTAAAGAGACCTTAACTTCTGTTATTTTTCAAATAAAAGAGTTAAATAAAAAGCAATTAATACTCATTGAAAACAATTACAACTATGTAATTAAATCTGTTGGAGAAAGAGACGACTTAGACTTCACTTCGTTAACAATAAATAATAATGGAAATTCGGATCAATACACACATAGCAATTTTTTTGAAGAATATTTTCTATCAGTGGGTTCTAAAAATATAAGTAATGATTACTCACATCCAAATAATTATAAATCTCTTATTTTTGATAAGAACTTTTTTATCTATAAGGATAAAATCATTGCTCTCGGCTTACTTCTTAGCTCTGTTAAGTCCGAAGAATATAAAAAGATTTTACGAGTGATACTCTATCCTGAGTTATCAATCTTCACATGGTTATTTGTATTAGAAATATCTTCTCACCTACACCTATATGAAAAAGGAAAACTTCATATAGGCATGAAAGCAGTCTTCATAGAGATTGCTTATTTAGTTTCCTTTCAAATCGAAAGTAAAGAACTATTAGGCTGGCTCTCTGAAGAAACAAGAAAAAATATGGAAGATCAAGGTGTAGCTATTTAAAAACTTAATATACATGAATAAGCCTGCTACTCAGCAGGCTTATAGCTCCAGAACTAATAATAGCCCACCAACGCGCTAGCAAGCTAAGCGCCTACAAAACAGTGTATATACTCGGCTATAAAGCTGTGAAATAAATTGGCGTTCCGTTGGGTTTCGTGTCACTCAACCCAACCTACGTGTAAACAAAAAAGCCTGCGATTAAGCAGGCTTTTGAATGTTTGGAACTGTCTTGCTCTGAAATGTGTTTATAACACAATTAAGCTCGTTACTAAGTAAGCTACAAACGTTAGGCCGCCGCCTACTAATGCATAGGGTAATTGGGTTTTAACGTGGGTGAGTAAGTCACAGCCTGAGGCGATGGCTGATACTGCGCTGGTGTCGGATATAGGGGAACAATGATCGCCAAATATGCCGCCGCCTAAAATAGCGCCTACCACCAGCGATGGCGGTAAACCAAGCGCTTGAATAAGCGGTACGCCAATGGGGATAAGTATGGCAAATGTGCCCCAAGATGTACCTGTAGTAAACGACATAACCGCACCGGTTAAAAACAGCACTGGCACTATTAAATATATTGGTAAGTAATCGCCAACCAAAGATGCCACAAACACCCCTGTACCTAGCTCTTTTAAGCTTGCGCCCAAGGTGAGCGAGAGCAATACAATACTTACCAGCGGGAGTAATTCGCCCATGCCTTTAAAGCCAGTATCGACTAATTGGTGGTGGGTAAACTGGCGCGAACTAATCATTAAACAATAGGCCACAACAATAGCCAACACCGTGGCATACAATACCGATTTTGAACCACTGCCCTCGGCAAGTACGCCGTTACCAGTGTAAAACATAAAACCGACCATGCTCACAATCAGTGTAAGTAATGGCACCAACATAAAGCGCGCTTTAGAGCCTTTTACTTCTTCTTTTAGTTCGGTTGTTTGTAGCTCTAACTTTTGCTCGGCTACTTTCATTGGCCCGTGTACTTTATCGAACGCAATGGTATAAAAAACAATAACCAGGGTGATTATGGCGTAAAAGTTATAGCCTACACTGCCCCACAGCACCGACACGGCCGACTCACCTAATTCGTAATTACCTAGCAAGCCAAGTACAAATGCACCCCAGCCGTTTAGTAATATTAAAATACACACAGGGGCGCTGGTGCTATCGATTATATAAGCTAAACGCGCGCGGCTCATTTTAAATTTGTCGAACAGGCCACGAGATAAAATACCCGAGGTAAGCACACTTAAGTTTGACTCTATAAATACCGCAACGCCGGTAAACATAGTTAAAAAGCCCACTTGACGCTTACTTTTAGCAACGCCTTTGTTCATCAGCAAATTAACAGTAGCAGCAACACCGCCCGATTCGCGAATATAGGCAAGTAAGGCGCCTATTAAAATACTAAAGATGAGTATACGGGTATTACCGGGAGAACTGGCCACAGCAACTATGCGCTCAATGCTATTTAAAAACGTAGTAAATACGCTATTTCCTTCACCTTGTAATGCGAGTAAAAATTCCGATGAAATTACCGCAACAAGCAGCGCCATAATGACTTCTTTGCGCCAAAACACAATAATAATGGCAATCAGCGGTGGCAAAATAGAATACCAATGCATAAACAAACCTTTTTAATTTTTATAATAAACGCGGCTTTAACAGCCTTGGTTAGTTAATAGTAAGCAGTTAACTTAATAGATTTACACCATTAAGTCACTCACTGAGTTTACTGATTTAACAGCGCCTCATATATTAATGAAACAATAGAACCGTATTGAGCTGTTTCATAGTTTTTACCTACAAACTGATAACGTTTTTCACTACCTTTAATTGGTGAATGGCGTGCATTGGTAAGTAAGATGATGGCTAAATCGTAAGCGGGATCAATCACAGTTACTGTGCCAGTCCAACCTGTGTGTCCATAAGCTTGTGGGCTGGCATACGGGCCAAAGTGCCAGCGCCGCGCTTGATTATTTCCTGCAAGACGAAAACCTAAGCCGTAGGTTTCATCGGTACTTTGTGGGGTTAAAAACTGCGCCAAGCTACTGGCATTAAAAATTTGCGTATCGCCATAACCACCTTTGTTAAGCAGCACTTGGCACAGCACAGCTAAATCGGGGGCGTTACTAAATAGTCCGGCATGGCCTGCAACACCATCAAGTGAGTAAAAAGCACGCTCGTCATGCACTTGCCCCTGTAGCACATTGGTGCGAATATTATCAAAATGAATACGCCCATCGCGGGTATTTCCACTTAGCTCCGTGGCGGCAAACTGCTGACGATTAAAGCCTTTTTTAAGCGGGTTAAATAAAGTGTTGTTAAGCTTTAAAGGCGCGTAAATATGCTGCTCTAGGTATTCGTCGAGCGGTTGGCCGCTAATACGCTCAATTAAAACTCCTAAAATCATGTAATCAATATCAGAGTAAACATGCTGAGCGCTTGGCTCACTGGCTAGTGGTACGCTGGTAAGTAGTAATTGTTTAGTGGTGTCGCTGGCTTGTGAAAAAAAAGCTTCGCCATAGCGGGTGTCTTTTCGATGAAAATCAAACACCGGTGGGTAACCGGCTTTATGAGTGAGTAAGTCTTTAACTTGGCGCAGCTCTCGTCCATCGCCTTGGTATTCTGTTAGGTAATCACTCACTCTGTTATTTATGTTTAATTGCCCTTCGCTTACTAGTTTCATTAACGCAAAGTTAGTAGCAAATATTTTTGTGTTTGAGGCTAAATCAAAGAGTGTATTTGTTTGCATGGGCTCTGGGCGTAACAACATTAAGTCATTTTGCTGATATTGCTTGGCATCACCATAAGCGGTTAATTTTAATATCTTACCCGCTTTAATTACCGCTAATACCGCACCAGGAAAGCCCGCACTTACATCTTTTTCTATTAGCTTATCTACCGCACTAAAATCAATGGTTTTAGCCACTGAGCTATTTAGAGTAGCAAAGGCAAATCGCAGCGTTAAACTGCCGTCAGCAGGTTGAATGTTATCAACCTTAAAAGTGTTAACTCCGTTGTGAGTGTACTGCCCTAAATTAAAGGCATACTCAGTATTTTTTTGCAGGGTATCAAGCGCTAACTTTTTATTATTAATATAAATATCGGCACTTAAGGCACTTTCATTTTGTAGTAATAATTTTCCGCGCCCTTTATACGCTTTAAAGGTGCCACGATTATTTACATATTCTCTGCTGCTGGGGTTGGACTCAGGAAAGGTGGCAATCACCTGAGCATGAGCGAGGCTTTGTATTTGATTAGGAATAAACGGGCGCTGAGATTTAATTGCACTGCTTGCGCCACTGCAACCGGTAATAATAAAGCAAAGCGCAATTGTCAGCGCGTTAAAAAAAGTACGCTTTGCTAACACGGAAAAATTTAAATACACACTCATTCCTTTATTGGTAGAGCAAATAAGGCGCTCTTTGCTGTTTAAATTGCTCAAGCCCCGCTTGCCAACTTTGCTTAATTTCCTCAGCTGTTCGCCCCGCTTCTATGGCAAGTCTGAGCTGATCAGTTCCTGCGAGTTTATCCATAAAATCAGCACGTTCAAAAAACACCTGCTTAGCCTGTGTAAGCTGCTGGTAAGCATTAATTAAATAATTTAAGTTTAAGCCTGTGATATTACTATGGCGTAAATCAATCCCTTTCACCATTTGGTCTTTAAATTTAGGATTAAGCGCTGCGCCTTTTATTGAACGCGGGGTAAAGCTAAAGTCCCCAAGTGCTACTGGTGAATAACCAATAACCTGAAATGCAAAGTCAGTTCCTCTACCTATGCTAACAGGGGTTGCTTCAAAAAAGCACAACGACGGATACAGCGCTATTGATTGATCGTTGGGTAAATTAGGGCTTGGTTTTACCGGCAAGCTATAACGACTGGTGCGGGTGTAATGAGCAACACTGATCACGCTCAGTTGTAAATTAGCCGCTTGATTGATCCAGCCCTCGCCTTTGATCATTTTAGCCAGCTCGCCTACCGTCATACCGTGTAATACAGGGATTGGGTGCATACCCACAAACGATTTAAACTGCGGTTCTAAAATTGGCCCATCAATGTGGCTAATATTAGGATTTGGCCTATCAAGTACTATAAATTCAACACCTTGTTCAGCCGCAGCCTCCATCATGTAATGCATAGAGCTAATGTAAGTATAAAAACGTACGCCCACATCTTGAATATCAAAAATAATGATATCAACATCGCTAAGCACCTTGGCGCTTGGTTTTTTGTTTTTACCGTAAATAGAAATCAGTGGAATACCGGTTTTGCTATCAACGGCGTTTTTAACATGTGCTCCCGCATCATGATCGCCTCGAAAGCCATGCTCAGGTGCAAAAATTTTAGTGATGTTGATGTTTTTAGCCAGCAAGCTATCAACTAAATGCGTTTGCCCCACGACAGAAGTTTGATTAACCACCAGCCCTACACGTTTATTTTTTAATTGCGGTAAGTACAAAGCAAATTGCTCTGCACCAACGGCGATTGCATGTTTAGCCTCATTTGCGTGTGCGGTAACAGTAAAAAGTGCGCTTAAAATAAATAAGAATATAAAAAATACGGTTTTAAACATACAGCAAGATCCTTTTAAACAAGACGTTCAAAATAACACAGCCGAGTTTAAAGAGCAGCTTAGGTTTTAGGTTTTAGCAATGAGAAACTGTGTTTCTAACGTAAGTAAGCACTACGTCCACATTGAAAATTGACGATAATATTATTTGTAGAATGTAGCTTGCAGGCGTTTAGATTGTGAACTTCTCATTTACACCTCTTTCATTTCTCTTTGTGCATTTAAATTTTTAAGAGCGTTATTCACAAAGAGGTTAAGAGGCGCTGCGCTTTTAGAGAAGTGACTGGATACAAAATTTAGCGGTGTGCATAATTGGGTTTAACTAATATCTGAAAGCTTTCTCAAATTTCAGGCACAAAAAAACCGACTTAATGTCGGCTTATGTATGAAAGTGGTGGGCGCAGGAGGATTCGAACCTCCGACCGCCTGGTTCGTAGCCAGGTACTCTATCCAGCTGAGCTATGCGCCCACTTTC
>NZ_LKGQ01000042.1:0-7595 GCF_001401785.1 Pseudoalteromonas sp. P1-16-1b
CGAACCCCGAACCCCGAACCCCGAACCCCGAACCCCGAACCCCGAACCCCGAACCCCGAACCTCGAACCTCGAACCTCGAACCTCGAACCTCGAACCTCGAACCCCGAAAATTAAAATCAGCTGGTCTGACCATTTGTTTTTCATCTTATTAACCTTTCTTTACCCTCTGTGATCTGTGTATTATTTGAACTTTGTTTAAATTACGTTACGCTGGCCTTAGGGCTTTA
Source organism: Pseudoalteromonas sp. P1-16-1b (assembly GCF_001401785.1). Classification (GTDB taxonomy): domain Bacteria; phylum Pseudomonadota; class Gammaproteobacteria; order Enterobacterales; family Alteromonadaceae; genus Pseudoalteromonas; species Pseudoalteromonas undina. The sequence continues at coordinate 229 of NZ_LKGQ01000042.1, forward strand.
AAACTGCTGTAAATTGACAGTAATTACGGTTTTTGATAACGTATGGCAAAATTTGGTATGACCAATTTACCTTTTGGTCAGGTCATTCAGTTAAAAGCCTTATTTAATGGGCTGCTAGCACTTATACAACGCGGACGTTGATTGATGTCTTTAAAAATTAAAGCGGCAAAATTATCTGATGTTATTTTACAACAACTTGAGAACATGATTCTTGAGGGGTCGTTAGCACCAGGAGAAAAGTTACCACCGGAGCGTGAACTCGCTAAGCAATTTGAAGTGTCGCGTCCGTCGTTGCGTGAAGCCATTCAAAAGCTTGAGGCAAAAGGGCTTGTAACCCGTCGTCAAGGTGGTGGAACGTATGTAAAAAATCAATTGGAAGAGGGACTGACTGATCCGTTGTTTGATTTGATCAGTAAGCACCCCGAATCGCAATTTGATTTATTAGAATTTCGTCATGCGCTAGAGGGAATAGCGGCTTATTACGCAGCACTTCGCGGAACAAGCAACGATTTTGCAAAAGTAAAACAGAGCTTTGATCAGATTGCATTAGCTAAAGATGAATTAAAGCAAAAAGCCAAAGCGATTAATGACTTTCATTTTTGCATCGCTGAGGCGTCTCATAACGTAGTGTTACTGCATTTAGTAAGAGGGATGCAAAGCTTACTTGAGCAGAATGTTTTACAAAATTTAACGGTGTTACTTAAAAAGTCAGATATAAGCAGCCAATTAGCCGAACACAGGCGTTTATTAATGGATGCAGTGATTGACGGTAATCCTGAACAAGCTCGCTTAGCGAGTAATGCGCATTTAGCCTATATTGAAGAAGCATTGCTTGAAGCGGGTAAAGAGCATTCGCGAATTGAACGTAGTTTAAGACGCACCAAACAAAATTAAGCAAGTACATTCACTGTTAACTTGATTCAACAGTGAAGTATTCAATACATAAAATTAGTATTTTAAACATAAGGAAACCTCCATATGTCTGAAGTCAATAAAATTGACGTAGACGCGCTAGAAACACAAGAGTGGTTACAAGCTCTTGAATCGGTTGTGCGCGAAGAAGGTGTTGAACGAGCTCAGTTTTTACTTGAGCAAGTGTTAGAACAAGCCCGTTTAGACGGTGTTGATATGCCAACAGGCATTAACACAAACTACGTTAATACGATTCCGGTTGATCAAGAACCTGCCTACCCTGGCGATGTAAATCTTGAGCGCCGTATTCGTTCAATTATTCGCTGGAACGCGATTATGATTGTATTGCGTGCATCGAAAAAAGATCTCGACTTAGGCGGCCATATGGCGTCTTACCAATCGTCTGCTGCATTTTACGAAGTGTGTTTTAACCATTTCTTTAAAGCGCCAAATGATGTTGATGGCGGCGATTTAGTTTATTACCAAGGTCATATTTCTCCGGGTATTTATGCGCGTGCATTTGTTGAAGGGCGTTTAAGTGCCGAACAGCTTGATAATTTCCGTCAGGAAGTCGATGGTAAAGGCCTACCTTCTTACCCTCATCCTAAATTAATGCCTGAGTTTTGGCAGTTCCCAACGGTATCTATGGGCTTAGGTCCAATTTCTTCAATTTACCAAGCGCGTTTCTTAAAGTACTTAGATGGCCGTGGCTTAAAAGACACTAAAAACCAACGTGTATATGCGTTTTTAGGTGATGGTGAAATGGATGAGCCAGAATCACGTGGTGCTATTTCTTTTGCTGCCCGTGAAAAGCTAGATAACCTATGTTACTTAGTTAACTGTAACCTACAGCGCTTAGATGGCCCTGTAATGGGTAACGGTAAAATCATTCAAGAGCTAGAAGGGCTATTTAAAGGCGCTGGCTGGAATGTTATTAAACTTGTTTGGGGAAGCGGTTGGGATATTCTGCTTGCTAAAGACACCACAGGTAAATTACTTCAGTTAATGAACGAAACTGTTGATGGTGATTACCAAACATATAAAGCGAAAGATGGCGCGTACGTACGTGAACATTTCTTTGGTCGTTACCCAGAAACAGCAGCACTTGTTGCTGATATGACAGATGAAGAAATTTTCGCCCTTAAGCGCGGTGGTCATGAGCCTTCAAAACTGTTTGCTGCATTTAAAAAAGCAGAAGAAACGAAAGGTCGTCCAACAGTAATCCTTGCTAAAACAGTAAAAGGTTACGGCATGGGTGAAGCGGCTGAAGGTAAAAACATTGCGCACCAAGTTAAGAAAATGGATATGTCGCATGTGGCTCACTTACGCTCTCGTTTAGGCTTAGATGATTTAGTATCTGAAGAGCAATTAAAAGAGCTACCATACTTAGAGCTTGAAAAAGATTCTCCAGAGTATAAGTACCTTCATGCACGTCGTGATGCGCTACAAGGTTACACGCCAACACGTATCGCTAAGTTTTCTGAAAAGTTACAGTTACCAGAAGTAGATGCGTTCAAGCCATTACTTGAAGAGCAAAAGCGTGATATTTCAACCACTATGGGCTTTGTGCGTGCACTTAATATCTTATTAAAAGATAAAGGTATTGGTAAAAATATTGTGCCAATTATTGCCGATGAAGCACGTACTTTTGGTATGGAAGGTTTATTCCGTCAAATCGGTATTTACAACCCACATGGCCAAAATTACACCCCTCAAGACCGTGATATTGTTTCTTACTATAAAGAAGCAACCTCAGGGCAGGTATTACAAGAAGGGATTAACGAGCTAGGTGCAATGTCGTCATGGGTTGCTGCTGCAACATCTTACAGTACCAATGACTTACCGATGATCCCATTCTACATTTACTACTCTATGTTTGGTTTCCAACGTGTTGGTGACATGGCATGGATGGCAGGGGATCAACAAGCACGTGGTTTCTTATTAGGTGCTACAGCGGGTCGTACAACGCTAAATGGTGAAGGCTTACAGCACGAAGATGGCCACAGCCACATTCTTGCAAACACGGTACCTAACTGTATTTCTTACGATCCTACTTATGCATTTGAAGTAGCGGTTATCGTGCAAGACGGTATTCGTCGTATGTACGGTGAAGAGCAAGAAAACATTTACTACTATCTAACGCTAATGAACGAAAACTACCATCAGCCAGCAATGCCAGAAGGCGCTGAAGAAGGTATTCGTAAAGGTATCTACAAGCTAGAAAGCTACGAGGGTAAAAAAGCCAACGTACAGCTATTAAGCTCAGGTACTATCATGACTGAAGTGCGTAAAGCTGCAGCAATTTTAAGCGAAGAGTTTGGTATTGCGTCTGATGTTTACTCAGTAACTTCATTCAATGAACTTACCCGTGATGGACAAGATGTTGAACGTTTCAACATGCTTAACCCAGAAAGCGAGCAAAAAACGCCATACATCACTAGCGTATTAAACGATTCAGTAACTGTTGCTGCAACGGATTACATGAAAAACTACGCAGAACAAGCGCGTTCATTTATTCCAAGCAATAACTACAAAGTATTGGGTACAGATGGTTACGGTCGTTCAGACAGCCGTGAAAACCTACGTCGTCACTTTGAAGTTAACGCAAGCTACGTGGTAGTTGCGACATTATCTGAACTTGCTAAACGTGGTGAAGTTGAAAAGTCAGTGGTTGTTGAAGCTATTAAAAAATTCAACATCGACACTAACAAACTAAATCCACTGTACGCATAAGAGGTTTGCAATGAGTATTGAAATTAAAGTACCTGATATCGGTGGCGATGAAGTAGAAGTAACCGAAATACTAGTGAGCGTTGGCGATAAAGTTGAAGTTGACCAATCACTATTAAGTGTTGAAGGTGATAAAGCTGCGATGGAAGTACCTGCTGAACAAGCCGGTACGGTAAAAGAAATTAAAGTAAATGTGGGTGACACTGTTACCACAGGCACTTTAGTGTTCATCTTTGAAGGTGAAGCGCAAGATTCTGCTGCTGACTCTAAAGAAGCTGAAAAAACCGAGGAAGCAGCACCTGCTGCGTCATCGGCTTCATCAACCAAAGAAGTCACTGTGCCAGATATTGGTGATGACGAAGTTGAAGTAACTGAAATTATGGTTGCAGTTGGTGATAGCGTAGAAGAAGAGCAATCTATCTTAAACGTTGAAGGCGACAAAGCGGCAATGGAAGTACCAGCACCCTTTGCCGGTACAGTAAAAGAAATTAAAGTAAATACTGGTGACAAAGTGAAAACGGGTTCATTAGTATTTGTTTTTGAAGTGTCAGGTGGTGATAACCAAAGTGCCCCAGCAGCTGATTCAAAAGCACAAGAGAAGCCTGCTGAACAAACATCGGCATCAAGCACTAAAGAAGTTAGCGTGCCTGATATTGGTGATGACGAAGTTGAAGTAACAGAAGTTATGGTTGCGGTTGGCGATAGCGTAGAAGAAGAGCAATCTATCTTAAACGTTGAAGGCGACAAAGCAGCTATGGAAGTACCGGCGCCGTTTGCAGGTACTGTTAAAGAGATTAAAGTAGCGACTGGCGATAAAGTTAAAACTGGCTCATTGATTTTTGTATTTGAAGTGGCGGGTAGTGCACCAGCTGCAGCACCTGCAGAAAAATCAGCACCAGCGCCTAAAACAGAATCTAAGCCGGCAGCTCAGGCTGAGTCAAAATCAGCAGCATCATCTGCTAAAGCAAGCTCTGAAAGCTTTGAAAACAATAGCGCTTATGCACATGCATCTCCAGTGGTTCGCCGTTTAGCGCGTGAGTTTGGTATTAACCTTGCCAACGTTAAAGGCACGGGCCGTAAAAACCGTGTTGTTAAAGAAGACGTGCAAAACTATGTTAAGCAACTGGTTAAGCAAGTTGAGTCTGGTCAAGTATCAGCAGCTAAAGGCAATGCTGGTGGCGGTGAGCTTGGTTTAATTCCATGGCCAAAAGTTGATTTTGCTAAGTTTGGTGAAATAGAAGAGAAAAAACTCTCTCGTATTCAAAAGCTGTCAGGTAAAAACTTACACCGTAACTGGGTACAAATCCCACATGTTACCCAGTTTGATGAAGCGGATATCACGAGCCTTGAGCAGTTCCGTAAAGAGCAAAACGCGCTTAACGAGAAGAAAAAGCTGGGTGTTAAAATTACGCCACTCGTGTTTGTAATGAAAGCAGCTGCTAAAGCGCTTGCTGAGTTCCCTACATTTAACTCATCGCTTTCAGAGGATGGCGAAAGCTTAATCCTTAAAAAGTACATTAATATTGGTGTAGCGGTTGATACGCCAAATGGCTTAGTTGTACCAGTGTTTAAAGATGTTGATAAAAAAGGCATTATTGAACTATCTCGTGAACTAATGGAAGTATCTGTTAAAGCGCGTGATGGCAAGTTAAGTTCATCAGATATGCAAGGTGGTTGTTTTACTATTTCAAGCCTAGGTGGCATTGGCGGTACGGCATTTACGCCGATTGTGAATGCGCCTGAGGTGGCAATTTTAGGTGTGTCAAAATCTGAAATGAAGCCTAAGTGGAATGGTAAAGAGTTTGAGCCTAAGCTAATGGTTCCACTTTCAATGTCTTACGACCATAGAGTGATTGACGGTGCACTTGCTGCACGCTTTACTGTTACTCTTGCAAGTTACATGAGTGATATACGCCAGTTAGTGATGTGATCACTACAGAGTGAGTAAAATCAAATCCCAGCCAGTTGTTTTTAGCTGGGATTTTTATCATTTGCAATGATACAATATTTGCACAAATGCCCTTTTCTGCCTTGCAGAAACATGGCAGTTAAATTTTGGGGCTGTGTCCCGTTCAAACAATAAAGGTAATAGCATGAGCAACGAATTAAAAACTCAAGTTGTTGTACTAGGCGGTGGTCCTGGTGGTTACTCTGCGGCTTTTCGCGCTGCTGACTTGGGCTTAGAAGTTACATTAGTAGAATCTCGCGAGACATTAGGCGGTGTATGTCTTAATGTTGGTTGTATTCCTTCTAAAGCACTTTTACACGTAGCTAAAGTGATTGATGATGCTGCAGAAATGTCATCTCACGGCGTTACTTTTGGCGCACCAAAAATTGACTTAGATGAAGTTCGTTCTTGGAAAGACTCTGTTGTTGGCCAGCTTACAGGTGGCTTAGACGGCATGGCTAAAATGCGTAAAGTAAAAGTTGTATCTGGTTACGGTAAATTTACTGGTAGCAACACTTTAGATGTTGAAGGCGCTGACGGTAAAACAACCATTACCTTTGATAACGCAATTATTGCTGCAGGTTCTAAACCTGTAAACTTACCTTTCATCCCTGAGGATGATCGCGTTATTGATTCAACGGGCGCGCTAGAGCTTAAAGATGTTCCTGAAAAGCTACTTGTTTTAGGTGGTGGTATTATCGGTCTTGAAATGGGTACGGTTTACCGTGCACTAGGTTCTGCAATTGATGTTGTAGAATTTGCAGACCAACTTGTTCCTGCTGCTGATAAAGACATCATTAAAATTTACCAAAAGCATGTTAAAGACAAGTTTAATGTAATGCTTTCAACTAAAGTAACTGGCGTTGAAGCAAAAGACGACGGTTTATATGTTACGTTTGAAGGCAAAAATGCATTGGCAGAGCCAGTACGTTACGACAAAGTACTTGTTGCTGTAGGTCGTACACCAAATGGTAACATGTTAGACGCTGATAAAGCGGGTGTGAATGTTGATGAGCGTGGTTTTATTAACGTTGATAAGCAATTACGTACTAACGTAGAACATATTTTTGCGATTGGTGACTTAGTGGGTCAACCTATGCTTGCGCATAAAGCGGTTCATGAAGGCCATGTTGCAGCAGAAGTTATCTCTGGTCAAAAACATTACTTTGATCCTAAGTGTATTCCTTCAATTGCTTATACTGACCCTGAAATTGCATGGGCTGGTGTAACTGAAAAAGAAGCGAAAGAGCAAGGTTTAAGCATTGAAACAGCTGTATTCCCTTGGGCTGCATCGGGTCGTGCTATTGCTTCTTCACGTACTGAAGGTTCTACTAAGCTTATTTTTGATAAAGAAAGCGGCCGTATTATCGGTGGTGCTATGATTGGTATTAACGCAGGCGAAATGCTGGGCGAAATCGGTCTAGGTATTGAAATGGGTGCAGATGGTGAAGACCTAGCGCTAACAATTCATGCTCACCCAACATTGAACGAATCAATCGGCCTTGCTGCTGAAATTTTTGAAGGTTCAATCACTGATTTACCAAACAAAAAAGCAGTTAAAAAGAAGAAGTAATTTCTTTTAGTTAATCGCGATAAAAAACCCAAGCCTCGGCTTGGGTTTTTTGTTTTTATAGCCGTCAGTAAAGACAAGCTCCCTTGACACTTAAGTTAATATGAGCAAAATTTTGTAGCTGATAGCTGATAGCTGATAGCTGATAGCTGATAGCTGATAGCTGATAGCTGATAGCTGATAGCTGATAGCTGATAGCTGATAGCT
>NZ_LKGQ01000043.1:0-5782 GCF_001401785.1 Pseudoalteromonas sp. P1-16-1b
TAATAAATCTCAATTTAAGTGCCATATTTCATTATAAATCAATAAGTTCTCAACGCGCCGTGAATTCTCGATTTAAGTGGCACTGATCAGTAGGCCAGACATTCTGGCCTTTTTATATTTCTAAATACGAATGTTAACACCAGTACTTTTGTCTTGCATGATAGACATAGCTGATTCTAACATCTTCAAAGTAGTCTCGTCATTGCGTGACAGTGCGCCTTGGATGCCATCACGCGTTTTTTGAATGAAGTTATATCGTGTTTCATCACTGTGTGCACCTGCCAGTTCGCCTCCATTTACGGGTATTTTCATAGTCATAGCCATGAAAGGCCTGCCGTCATCGAGAGACATTTCTCCATTGCGGATTTGAGTGTTGGCCCAGTCCCGCATTTCTTGCCGGGTCATACTAGTGAAATCCGCCTGTTTTGTGCTGCTGTCAGTCTTATCATTGTCTGTTTGTGCTGCTGTTAATGCAGCCGAAAATGACGTTGAGGCCTCTGTTGAAGGCTTGGTACGCTGGTTCCCATTAAAATAATGTACGTTTGCATCAACTCGCATAGGTTCTTTTCCTTAGTATGATCGTATGAGTGATATTAACTGCAAAACCTGCGCCATAATTATACACTTATAGTCTTTTGAAAACGCCTTTAAAAAGTTTATTTAAATTAAGTTGTTGAAGGTAATTCATCGTAAAGTGAAAAGCTTAATACAGAGGTGTTGGACGGCAAAGGCTTTCCGGTAACTGGAATATTTACTAATAGGCTTGGCTCATAGGCCTTAAATTATTCAGGATAAAGCCTAATAAAAGAAGGTTTTGAAATAAGCAATATTAAAGTGAAATATTGGGATCGAGATTGATACAAAGATGAGGGATATAGAAATCAATATCCATTTCAATTTTTTGATTTCTTTTAAGTGATTTGCATTTTTAAGCGATTCATTTAGCCGCTGAATATTTAGTTCAACTTCGTGTACAGTCTCCTGAGAGACGAGCGCTAAATCTTTAATACTATCAACAGAGCTTTTTAAGTTTTTCTCTGTTGCTAGTATATGAGTATCAACGCTCTTAATTTCCAGTGATTTCTTCACATATTCAGATAAAGAAATACCTTCCTTTTGCGCCTCACTACTTAAAGACTCTTTTAATTTATCGTCAATTCGGATGCTTAGAATAGCCATTCTAAAATACCTCTGATGTATACGGGTGTAAACAAAGCGTATACGCCTATTTTTAAAGGCGCAACAGGTTATTTTAGATGAAAACTGTGTATGACAAAATGAGATAATAGGCACGCTGTCGAATGAATCGCCCCGAGTTCTCAGGCCACTTTACCTGACTCGTTTAAATTATCATAGTAGTCTGTTTCATATTGAGCTGGTGAAATATACCCAATTGAAGATAATAAGCGTTGATTATTAAACCAATTGACCCACTCTAACGTTGCGTATTCAACAGCATCAACATTCTTCCACGGGCCATTTCTGCGAATAATCTCTGTTTTAAATAATCCATTTATTGTTTCAGCCAATGCATTGTCATAAGAGTCACCCACACTGCCTACAGACGCTTGAATTCCAGCTTCAGCAAGTCGCTCAGTGTATCGTATAGACAAATATTGGCTGCCTCTGTCGCTGTGGTGAATTAACCCTTCGGGGTTGCCACGATGCCAAATAGCTTGCTCTAACGCATCAAGAATAAGCTCTGTGTGCATTGTCGTTGATACACGTCAACCTACAATGTATCGTGAAAAAACATCTATCACGAAAGCGACATAAACAAACCCACTCCATGTGGCAACATAGGTGATGTCAGCTACCCAAAGTTGATTTGGCTGCTCAGCAGTAAATTGACGATTAACTAAATCAAGTGGCTTATCTTGTTGCTCGTCAGGTATCGTTGTCTTATGTGCTTTACCCCGACGAACACCTTGAATTCCCATAACTCGCATCAATCGTTCGACTGTACAGCGGGCGACTTGATGGTCGTCAAGCTGTAGCTGCTTCCATATTTTTCTTGCACCATAAACTGACATATTATCCTCCCACACTTCGCGAATGAGTATTATCAGCTCAGCATCACGCTTTTTGCGGTTAGACAGTCGCTCAGGCTCTCTTTGTATCTGTTTATGAGAATAATACGTTGATGGTGCAATCGGCAATTCCTTGCAAATTGACTCGACACCGTAATGCTCTCTGCAAGCATCAATAAAATCCACTATTACTTCTGTTTGCGGTCGAGCTCCGCTTGGGCGAAAAAAGCGGCAGCTTGCCTCAGGATATCATTCGTTCGCTTGAGCTCTTTATTCTCGCGCTCTAAGACGGCAAGGCGTTCTTCAGTTGATTGCGTATTAGAAGAGGGTTTAGACGGTTGAGCTTGAGATTTCTTGACCCATGCTCTAAGTGTTTCTGGGGTACATCCCAGTTTATCTGAAATCGATACTAGCGCAGCCCAAAGAGAAGGGTATTCATGCTGTTGTGTGGTAACAAGCCTAATTGCACGTTCACGAAACTCTGATGTATAGCGATTTGATTTTTTCATAGTTCCAGTTTCTCAAGTTATTGAGTCTCTGGCAAACACGGGGCGATTCATTACTTATGATGGTGGTAATTGCCGTAGATACGGTTTTGCAATTTTAAGAAACTATGACGGACATGATTTCAAAGTGACTTTGGTTGATAGCAATGGAGATAGAGTTGCTGGCGGATATAGCGTAGCAGTTTCCACTTCTATCTTTAATGCAGGCACTTATTATTGGGAAGTTGAAAATAAAACAACAACTGGATCTACTTATGGTGGAATTACTTATGAAGTAAGATCTGGTGGCTAGTTAAACTTTCTATTAACGACTCAGCCCTATGAGTCGTTAATAGAAAACAATCTAAAATAAAAGCTTAAGTTTTATAAAATTATGTCGATAAAAGAAAACGACATATGAAAAAGGATTTTTATGAAAATCAGCACCAATCTACTACCTACTCTATTTGAAAGTAAAATATCTATTTTTACAAACAGTGATGATGAAAAAATAAAAAGCTTTTCTACTAAAACAAGCGAAAGTGGCTTAAAAATTAATATAAACACAACTCACCTTGATCCTAAAGTTAAAGAAAAAAAAGACAATAATGCTTTTGATTCATCATTAATTGAGGGAAGTGCATATGAAAAAGTATTTAAAAAAGAAGAGCTCAACTTTTCTAATATGAGTATAAAAGAACTTCATAGTATTGTTAAAAATGTGAATGAAATGGAACGAGAATACACACAAAAATACGATAGTGATGAACCAGTTAGATTAGGTAAGTCAGGAAACCCCATAATATCCAAAAAAAGAGAAGATATGAATAGTTTAGAGTCTAAACTTAGGATCCTTTCTTATGGTGGAGGGGATGTAGATCCTGATAAAAAAATTAATGTTATGGAGTATTTTTCTAATAGTTCAGAGAAATTAGATGGACTTGCTAAAGAATATCCTGAACGTCAGACTTATCAAGTAAGAGCCTCTTACATGAAAGAAATAATTAATACGTTTGATAAATTTATATCAGACGATACTTTTGATTTATATCAAGAAAAGGCTGCTTTATTGTTAACCGACAAAAAGAAAGTCGATGTTTTTATTTGAAAAAAGCCTAGAACATAGCAAAACAGCTAACAGCTTATTGAACACCATTTTGGTGGTTTATAACACACCGAAACGGCGTATATTACATACCCTGATAATTTCACCAATAATTACCTTTGTAAACAAGTAATTAAAACAGCTAGGAATTAAGCATGTTATTTTGCCCCAAAACGGCGTTTAATAATGTTATTGGACAAAATTAGATTTCTACTTAAAACACAGGAATAAATTTAACTTTTTCAGTGTCCGGTTATCGCTCAAAGCCGACCTATAGAATAATTGCTTTAACACGTTTTGGGGCAAAAACGAGCTACGATTGAAGGTCCGCTGGCACAGAGCCGAACTTCGTCAAAGAGCGAAAAGCGGTCATTGAGGTTGGCTAAATATTGTCGTTAATTGATTGGTTAAACTGCTCTTTGCGCATATATTCATTAAAATGAGCGTTGCGTGCATAATGGTTCATTTAACTCTACCTAAAAAATTTTAGAAAGCTTAGAGATAGTAATACCTTAGGTTATCTGTTAAAACTATATAAAGTAGACAAATGAGCGTTAAGTAGGGAGAAATAAACGCGGTTATCGTACTATAAAATGTTAGTTGCATCCGTAATATTGAACATTGGAGGTTTAAAAGTGGAATGGTCTTGGAAAGTATTCTTTATAACTTTACCCATAATGATTATTTATAGCATGTTTTCTCGTGGCTATATGAACGCACAAAATGTTGCTAAACATGGGGATAAAGCTGATTATAAGCAAAATCCTAAAATGGCGTTATTTGGTTCAATAGGCAGTGGTGCGATCGCATCGGTAATAATTACGGTCATTATTGGCTTCTTTTAGTTAATTAAAAATGCAACTAACAAGCGCATTAGATCTGACGTCCCACATTGTTCGATTTTTTGCTTAAAAGAAAATGACGAAAAAAAGCGTCTAACATGCTCCGTAACTAATGCGGGCATTATAATGACTAAAGGGAATTTTATGAAAAGACAATTTTTTGCAATATTATCAGTATCTTTATTATTAGCAGCTTGTACATCGAGCAGCGGGGTAATCCCTGACGGTAAAGATGCATACAGAGTAGTGCAAACAGGGGATACGGGATTTACCAACTCCAACACATTACAAAAAAATGCTTATAAAGAAGCCTCGTACTTTTGCGCGAATAAAGGACAAGTAGTCGAGACACTTAATGTTGAATCAAAACAAGCTAGACCGTTAGGTGGTTGGCCGGAAGCAAATTTATGGTTTCGTTGTGTAAATCGAGAAAAAGATGTCGAACAGTCCTCTTTTTCTGATAGCAATCAAAAAATTTGAGTACCGATCTATAACAGGTCAATCAACGCGCTCACTTCGTCCGCTGGGACGCAAACGCTTAGGACGGCTTCGCTATTATGCACTACGTGCCAACGCCCACTATTTATAAGTTATACTTTTCAGAGGTTTAGGTGAAGTTAATTAGCAATATAAAAACTTGGATTACACGGCTGCTAGGCTGCTTTTTAATGTATCTCGTTTTCACATCTGATTTTCACCTGCTTTATTCATCGTTAGTTGTAATAGGTGCAATTGTTTGTTTATTTTACAAACACTCATCAGATAAACGAAATGGTATAGTTGAAGGGATATGGATTCTGACAGCAGTTCTATTTATTTTATTATCTGGTTTAGCGATATTTGGTGGTAAAAATGATCTACTCGCTTTAGCTGTTCTTATCCCATTAGCGGTACTTTATGGTTGTACTTATATTCCATCTAGATATATTCCTAAGTTTATCAGGTTGCTTTTTGAATAAAACATAACAAGCGATTGAACAGGATTGTGCTTGTCCCTCGCAAATTTCAGCCTGCAATAAAAGTCCATTAATTGAGCGTTATCAATGTCCGCTCATGGCACAGAGCAGACCGCCGGTAATTATTGAGTGATGCAATCCACGGCTATAACTGACCAAGAATAGAAGTTCTTTATGTAATGAAAAATAAAGATGCGCTGTCGCTCCTCTGGCAAGCATCGGCCTAAATAAACTCTACCTCGAAGTAAACCCGATTAGCTTTCGTATAACAGATAGGCAAATTATCAATTCAAATCACTTACTGTAATAGATGTTTTCAAGCGATTTCTCGTTGTTTAAGAAATTTACCTAATAAAAAACATAA
>NZ_LKGQ01000044.1:0-5201 GCF_001401785.1 Pseudoalteromonas sp. P1-16-1b
GTAAAGTGCCTTTTTATTTACTCAAATCTAATTAATTACAGCGCGTTAAATACATCATCTGTTTTAGCAGCGCAAATGAAGTCATTTTTGTGTAACAACGTAATCGTTATTTTTATCTCATTTCATAAGTAAACGAAATGATTAAATTCCCTCTAAGCTGCATTAAAATAAAATTTACATAATTAACTTACTGATGGTATAACTGAACATGTTTTGGGAACGAGCTGGTGAAAAATCAGGCTGCTAGCTAAAAACCTCACTCAGCTAGCTACCTCTTAAACCCTTTATGTAAAAAAGTGAAAGCTTAAACCGTGTTCACCCTATTTTAAAATAGTAAAAGCAGACAGCAGGTTGACTAATGGAAGAGTATTTAATCGTAAAACAACAAAAGAAAATTCCATTTATTATTGGAGCTTTATTGTTGTTAATAGCTCTTGGCTATTCAATTAAAGTAGTGCTGTTATCTAATGAAATACCTGCTCGTTATTTGAAACCAATACTCATATCTAAAATATCCTCGCCTAATATACTAAAAGGTATTGGCACTATAGAGCCTACACAAAAGGAGCTGTTATCTGCGCCTCTAAAAGGCAATATAACTGCACTTACAATTCGTGAAGGGCAAATCATAAAAAAAGGCCAAGTATTGGCAAAGCTCGTTAACTACGAATTAGAGCAAGAAATACATACCGCTAACTATGAACAACTGAATTTAGAGTCACAAGTAGCCATTGATAAGAGCAACTTAGCAATCAAACTTTCACAAGCTAAGGTCGATTTATCTAAAGCTCAAATGGCACTGCAACAACAATTACTTGAATTGAACGCTAATAATGTTTTGATGGAACAGGGTATTATTTCTGCTATTCGCTTTAAGCAAAGTGAAATGCTATATAAACAAAGTGAACTTGAAGTAAACGCTAAAAAAGAAGAACTTAACTTATTTAAAGGCGCATTTAATCAACAATTAATAGCGCTTAATAATAAAATGAGTATAGCTAAAAACAAGCTTAACTATTTAAATAAACGCCAAGAACAACTCACTCTTAAGTCAAGTTTCGACGGAATTGTAAGCCAACATTTAGCTAAATTAGGCCAAGCAGTTACTCAAGGTCAGCCTTTGTTTGAGTTAATAGAAACAGATAATCTACTGGCAAAAATACAAGTTCCTCAATATTCATCTAATCAATTAGTAATTGGTCAACACGCCGACATAATCACACCAAGTGGAACGATAAAAGCCAAGGTTGAATATATTGATACTGTAATAAGGGATGGAGCTATTAATGTATTTTTAAATATTGAGACGCCACCTCCATGGCTTAGAAGTAGTCAAGCAATAGAAGCTCATATTTATTCTGAAGAATCTATAACAGTGCAAAATATTAAAAAACCAAGTGACTTTGATAGCCATAGCCAATGGAAGGTTTATGAGATAACGCCATCAAGCAAAGCTATTCTTACCCATATAAATTACAAATCGATCGAGCAATACACGTTAAGCTTAGATGAACCACTAAAAGGTAACTATGTGTTACTAATACCAGCTGATTACGCTACTGAAAATAACTTTGATTTAAAAGGTGCTTTTTGATGGATTATCCACTAATCGAATTTAACAATGTTTTTTATCAATACCCTAATACCAAAGTTAATACCCTTAAATCTATAAATTTTAAAATAAACAGTGGCGATTACATTGCAATTTCGGGGACTTCTGGCAGTGGTAAAAGTACCCTACTCTCTATTTTAGGCTTACTAAACTTACCTAGCGAAGGGCAATACACTATTTTAGGCACTAACACAGCAGAGCTAACCCCGGATGCTATTGCCACTATTAAAAATAGAGAATTTGGCTTTATATTTCAAAACTTTAATTTATTAAATCATTTAAGCGTTTTTGATAACGTTGCTTTGCCACTTAGTTACAACAAGTCTGTATCAAGAAATGATTATCAAAAAAAAGTAGAAACTGCACTTAATAAAGTAAACATGCTTGAGTTTATTAACACAAAGCCAAATCAATTATCGGGGGGGCAGCAGCAACGCGTGGCTATTGCTCGAGCACTAATAAACGAGCCTTCTATTATTTTAGCCGACGAGCCAACCGGTAATTTAGATTCAAACAATAGCGATAAAATATATCAGTTACTCAATAAGCTAAATCACGAAGGTAAAACCATTTGCTTAATAACACATGATGAAAACCATGCTAAGACGGCAAAAACGCGCATGTATATTCAAGATGGCAATCTAAGTGCTCAAGGGTATTAATGCGTCACTTAATCATTGATTTAACTTTTAATTGGCTAAAATACGCTAAGACAAATATTAAATTATGGCTCAGCTGCTTATTACTAAGTATTCCATTATGTTTAATTTTAAACACAAGTAATATTCATAGTCAGTATTTATCGGCTGATTACACGGCTATAAATAACAGTCAAGCTATTAAGCAAATTTATTTAAATGATTCTCAAACGGACCTACCCGTTGATGGATATATATTTGATGAAATCACTTTATTACACAATAACCTAACTGGCATTTTTGAGCGTTCAATCGAATTATCATTTAAGCGTTCAGTTAACCATGAAAGTGAGACAGCTAAAGTAAACTTCATATCGGGCGGCTATGAAGAATTAGGTATAATCCCCACTGTAGGTAGCTATGAGCAGTTAGATTTTCCAAAGCAAGGCAGCGCACTAAGTGCTGCTATTAGTTATTCATTTTGGCAAACTCACTTTGAGGGAGCAGCTAACGTTCTTGGCAAACAACTTATAGTTAATAAAAAAAACATAAATATTGTTGCAGTAATGCCAGAGGCTTTTACAAGTTTTAGGCGTAATTATAAGTCAGACCTTATTATTCCATACGATCAGCTTAAACAAGTACTCCCTCAAGAGAGCAGCCTAACTCCAGATACGTTTACTTATATATTAGGGAACATTAAAAACGAAGCCGCTTTTTTAAAACCACTAAACAAGCACTTGCAAACCGAGATGTTTATATTTGATAACACCGAGCTTAAATTCAGTAATGGCATTGGCATTAACCCAACTCACTTTAACAAAGTGGTAAAACGCCTCAATCTATTACAATTATTATATTATATTTTGCTAACATTCAGCTTTATAGCATTTTGTGCGTTTTATTGCGCTGAATCCATAAAAAAGCAACAAGAAGAAACTATTCGTAAATTGTGCGGAGCAAATACTACGCATATTTTTATCCAGC
Organism: Pseudoalteromonas sp. P1-16-1b; assembly: GCF_001401785.1. Taxonomy (GTDB): domain Bacteria; phylum Pseudomonadota; class Gammaproteobacteria; order Enterobacterales; family Alteromonadaceae; genus Pseudoalteromonas; species Pseudoalteromonas undina. The sequence goes on from NZ_LKGQ01000044.1 coordinate 3,238, forward strand.
AAATTATTGATATAACTCTTACCAGCTTACTACTCATAATTGTAATTTGTGCTCTTTACCCGCTGAGTAATCACATTAGTACTCTATTATTACCAAGCTTAAAGCAGCTTAGCATTGCATTTTCATCAAGTAAGTTCGTCATATTTTATGGCTCTATAACTATATTTTTATTTATGCTTAATTATCTTCAAAGAAAGTGGATAACCACAAGTATTGGTCGTGGGCAAAGCGCAACTATAAGCGAAAAAATTCAGGTTTTTTCGTTACTTTCATTACTTACGAGCCTTGCCATTACAAGTGTTTACATTAGTAGTTTAGTTATATTTAGCCAAATTAATTTAAATAATAAAAATATGGGATTTGTTGCTGATAATATTTTAATTGCTAGTTTTAGCTTCCCGCAATCATCTAGCGAAGCATTTAACGCAAATAACTCCGCCCAACAATTGATGCAGCAATTAAATTCAATTTCTATTGTTGATGAAGTATCGCTTAGTTCAGTCCCGCCGCTATCGAAACGCAGTGGTTTTAGCAAATGGTATACCGTTACCGGGCAAGCTATAAGCTCAGGTAAAAGTGCCAGCACTGCAAGTCATAGAATAAGCCCTCAGTATTTTAAAACTATTGGCGCTAAGCTTATCTCAGGTCAAAGTGTGCAATGGCAGCAATATCAAAAAGTTGTAGTTAACAAGGCTTTATGGGAACAATACTTTGAAGGCACAGAGTTGAGTCAAGCTTATTTATTAGCTCAATTTAATACAGGGAAAATAAAACATAAAGTGGTGGGTGTTGTTAATAATATATATAACGAAGGAGCAGATACACCGGCACAACCCATAGTCTATAGTGTAATAAGTGCACTTACAGGTTTTGAAACAATTATAATTAAAACCAATACGCCTATCAAACATGTTGAAAATGAACTAAAAAAGGCACTTAAGACATTAAGTGTAAGCTTTAACGATTTATCTCTTACGCCCCTTTCATCTCTAGTAAAAAATGAACAAGCACCGAGAAAGGCATTACTCATAATTACAATTGTCTGTGCAATAATTCTTTTACTTTCTGCACTTTTATACAACTACAGCAGCATAAAACAACTCACAGCTAAGTCATCAACGGAACTCGCCCTAAGGCGTGCTGTAGGTGCTCGTAGCTATCAAATATGTTATTTATTTTTGAGGTTGTTTTTTATTACATTTATGGTCGCTCATATTATTATCATTACTGTCTTTTTTTCTCAATATGAAAAGCTAAATGACTTTTTATTCAAGCAGCCTATTTTTGATCTAAACACTATAATTATAGTGCATTTAATCATTTTGCTAGCGGTTGTATTTATTATTGCTATAGAGATTAAAAAAACACTGAGTAACTCTTGGAACAACTTAACTTAAGGATAAACATGTACAAATTAATTATAGCCTTACTACTTTTGTATAGCGATAACACGTACGCCGAGAATTATAGCTTCTCGCATTACCAAATGGTTAAGTCGCCCATTAATAATACCGCTCCACAAATGTTTTTATTTAACAGCAAAGGCGAGTTAATGCATTACTCAGATAAATATTTACCCAATATTTTATCTATTTTTAAAAATAAACAAAGCCATCCTGATTCTGATTTACTTAAAAGTAATTTAGAACAACTATTAACAACATTACCCGATTTTACCCAACAAAAATATACGTTAATTTATACTTCGATAGATGAGGATGTAGGCCCTTGTCCGCCTTGTAGGCAACAAGAAAAAACTATCGACATTCTCAAAAATAAGTTTTCTGATAAACAGCTAAAGGTTCATTCAATTTCTATCAATGCTAGTGACTATGGCATGCTGAACGCAGATAAAACCTAAGTAACTAACCACACATAAAAAAGGCACTGTAAAGTGCCTTTTTATTTACTCAAATCTAATTAATTACAGCGCGTTAAATACATCATCTGTTTTAGCAGCGCAA
>NZ_LKGQ01000045.1:0-2781 GCF_001401785.1 Pseudoalteromonas sp. P1-16-1b
CCGAGTGGTGGAATTGGTAGACACAAGGGATTTAAAATCCCTCGACTAACAAGTCGTGCCGGTTCAAGTCCGGCCTCGGGCACCACTTTATACTTTCCTTATTTATTCTAGTTTAACTATTCTTTGATTAAACCATTAATTATAAAATCGCATTATCAAACTAGTATCTTATTCCTTACACTAAATTACTACGTTTGTTTGAGATCTTTAAGTCTCACATTTTTCAAAAGCTTATCCCATCAATATATTACCACTGATCATTTTTATAGCTCAAACCTGACGCTAGCTACGGAAAAACCTCTCATTTAGAACAAAATACTAAATTTAAGTTTTGCTATCGATAAGATTTTCATACCTCACAATAGAGTACTAATATTAAGCTATTTATATAAAAGCAGTGGTACAAGGCTCTTAAATGGAAGTAGTGGCTGTGCTTCGTTTGATACATAAGTGAAAGTCGGCATAAGCTTATTTCTATTAACACCATTACAATGCCACAAAATGTATTAAGAGCGTTGATGTAAACTGTTTAACTAATCGCTTATAAGGGATATGAGAAGCTTGATGATGCTAATGTGTTTGATTGGGTCTCACTAGGTGGGTACTGCTATGAGTAATATAATACCAACCCGCAATAATACATAATCATTTTACGGGGCTAAACGTGTCACTAGCTGCGTTAAAAAAGTCTCATTTAGAACAACTAAATAGCAAATTTTTTGCCTAGCTATCAACACGTTTTTCCAGCCTCAAAATAGACCACTTAATTAAGCGAATTGGTATAAAGACGAGGCTTATACCAATCCGCAATAATACTTAATTATTTTGAGAGGCCAAACCAGACGCTAGTTGAGTTAAAACTCCTCATATAGAACAACTAAACATCGAAATTTTTGCTTTGCTATTAACAGGTTTATCTAGCTCAATATAGGTTACTTAATTAAGTGAGTTGGTACTAGACAATAAAAAACCCGAAATGGCCATGGCCGTTCCGGGTTTTTAACTTAAATCACTTTAAAGTTATTTGTGCCAAATACCTTTCGGAATAGTTTTATTAAGCTTGTTGTTTTTACTTGGATCAAACGTCGGTAACTTACCAGCACGTCGTTGAGCGTTATAATCTTTGGCAAGCCATACCACAACTCCTGAGAGCATAAATAGCGCGATTACGTTTACAATCGCCATTAGGCCCATAGACACATCAGCTAGAGTCCACACTAATGGTAATTCACCAAGGGCACCAAACATCACCATACCTAACACTAATAATCTGAAGATCAGCATGCCAGATGCATGGTTATGCTCTAAAAACAATAAGTTCGTTTCTGCATAAGAATAGTTAGCTACAATTGATGTAAAAGCAAAAAACAAAATAGCGACTGCAACAAATATTGCACCCCAGCTACCAACATGTTCCTCAAGCGCTGCTTGTGTAAGTGCTATACCCGTTACATCAGAGCCTGGTACTAACTGTTCTGATAATAAAATAAGAGCGGCAGTGGCAGTACAAATAATAATAGTATCTACAAATACACCTAGCATTTGTACATAGCCTTGTGATGCAGGGTGAGGTGGGTTAGGAGTTGCAGTTGCTGCAGCGTTAGCTGCGCTACCCATACCCGCTTCGTTTGAGAATAACCCGCGCTTGATCCCTTGGATCATTGCTTGCATTACACCATAACCAATTGCACCAGCGCCAGCTTGTTCAAGACCAAAAGCACTTCTAATTACATGCATAAACACATCAGGCAACTCAGTGTAATTTACAGCACATATATATAGTGCAACAATTAAGTAGGCAGCGGCCATAAATGGCACTGCTAATTCAGCAAATCGTGAAATTGTTTTTAGGCCACCAAATATGATGATGCCTGAACCAATTACAAGTGCAATACCTACTATATAGTTAGGAATACCAAAGGCGACTTCAAAAGCTGCAGCGATAGAGTTTGACTGTACCGCATTAAAAACTAATCCAAAGGCTAAAATTAAACATAGTGAGAACACGATGCCCATCCAGCGCTTGCCAAGTCCGTATTCCATATAATAAGCAGGGCCTCCACGGAAGTTGCCTTCTTCATCGCGTATTTTGTAAGCTTGAGCCAATGTGCTTTCTGCAAAACTAGTGGCCATACCGATCAAAGCAATTAACCACATCCAAAAAATAGCACCAGCACCACCTAAATAAAGTGCGACTGCAACACCTGCCATATTACCGGTACCAACACGGGCGGCTAAAGAAGTACAGAAAGCTTGAAAAGAGGAAATACCGCCATCTGACCCTTGGCGACTTTGAAACATGACTTTAATCATGTGTGGGAATTGTACAAATTGGATGAAACCAAGACGTATGGTAAAAAATAGCCCAGCGGCTATTAATAAGTACACTAAAATATGACCCCATAAGAGACCACTTATACTATTTATTATATCTGTCATGTGTGTTGCCTAGTGAACGAGTTGTAAATATGCGCCGCAACTTACCACAAGCAAGGTAAATAGTTTAGTAAACAGCGCAAAAAAATGAGTTATCCACAGGGTTTTGTGAGTATCTTGTGTGCCTAGGTGGGGTATCTTTGGGGTAAAAATTAAATGCAAAAAAGCGTTTAAAAACGCTTGCGTTAAAATCGATTAGCCCTATAATGCGACCCCACTGAGACGGCAGAGCGCAACGCATAGCGAGGCATGAGCAACTCAGTGAGTCGAGTAAAACTTAGTTCTGAAAACTTTCAAGTTTAACAAAATTAAGTGTTGACAAAAAAATAGGAAAGCGTAATATGC
>NZ_LKGQ01000046.1:0-1447 GCF_001401785.1 Pseudoalteromonas sp. P1-16-1b
ACTTGAACCAGTGACCCTCGCCTTGTAAGGGCGATGCTCTCCCAACTGAGCTAATCACCCACATATAAATTAAAACGCTACTATTAAAAAATAGTACTGGACTTTAACCAGTGAACCTCGCCGTTATTTGTAAATAACGATGGCACTCTCTTATTTCTAACTGAGCTAATTATCCATATAGAACTTAGATACGACACATTAGAATGTGGTGGGTGATACTGGACTTGAACCAGTGACCCTCGCCTTGTAAGGGCGATGCTCTCCCAACTGAGCTAATCACCCGCATCTAAACAACACCACATTGCTGCGTTGTTGTGGGGCGCTATTATAGATAGACTTGTAAATGTGTCAACACTTGAATGATAAAAATGTGCTGAATGAAGCTTTTATAATCAATGCAATGCAAATAGTGTTCACTTTATCAACAAGGTAACGTAAAACGAACAATAAGCACCTTTGGCTGGGGGTTAATATAACTATATTTATATTCACTAGATAGAGTTCTGTTGCTTTTTAAGGATGAAAATTAATTCAATTTAGTGGTAATTGATTTGCCGAGTCAGGGTTGCAACCAAGAAATCAAAGTAAAGCTTTCTAGTTCAGATCATCCTGCCTATGTTATTCAATTGTTTAAACCACTCAAATTAGCAAGTTGTTTATCGCTTAGCATTGTTAAGCTTTACAATTAGCATTTAATAAAATCCAGCTAGGCTATGATGGAAGTAGGCCCGTTTTAGGAGAAAAGCAGTGATAACTCAATTTGCATATAAATGTATACCTTTTGAGTCCGATGTGAATAGGTGCTTTTAGTATTATAGGGTCGTCATGCTCAACTCAAACTTAAATGTGGCACACTTAACGAAGCTCATGGTTACTAAGTAGTATGAAAATCTACTTTTTAGCATGTATGATAGCCAGTTTGTTGAAAATTAAACCATTTAAATAATGTCGCACAAAAAACTGTTGACTTTATTTTGGGGGGTGCATAGAATGCGCCCCGCACTAAGCGATACACGACGTGGTTATCACCGAGCGTATTGAATAAGTTGGGGCTATAGCTCAGCTGGGAGAGCGCTTCGCTGGCAGCGAAGAGGTCTGCGGTTCGATCCCGCATAGCTCCACCAATTTTTAGTGTTTGTCCTAGGGTAGCAGTTTTCTGTGTCCCCATCGTCTAGAGGCCTAGGACACCGCCCTTTCACGGCGGTAACAGGGGTTCGAATCCCCTTGGGGACGCCACTTAACTTTTTAGTTAAAGGCGGTTTTACCGAGAAAATAGCGTAACACATAAAGCTCGAGTCTTTATTTGTACTATACGCCATTACCTTAAGAGCTCAGGATGTGAGTTAAACTAATCAATCGTCCTAGTGACACTTTTTAGTGTCCCCATCGTCTAGAGGCCTAGGACACCGCCCTTTCACGGCGGTAACAGGGGTTCGAATCCCCTTGG
>NZ_LKGQ01000047.1:0-1405 GCF_001401785.1 Pseudoalteromonas sp. P1-16-1b
TTCGGGGTTCGGGGTTCGGGGTTCGGGGTTCGGGGTTCGGGGTTCGGGGTTCGGGGTTCGGGGTTCGGCAGTAGGATAAAACCTAGCATCTAAATACAAACATACTTATATATTATTGTAAGTGAGAGTTTACCTCCCGCATGTTTAGGGTCTAGGCTCTAGGTTAAAGGTTTTAAGCCCGTCCCCCATTCCCCGCTGCTCGCAGCCCGCCAGCACCAAGCTAAACACAGTGATTGGCTTAATTTCTACCTAACACCTAATACCTATGACCTAACCCCTAGTTTTAACTTAAGCCGCCAAATAAAGTCATTAAGGCAATTAACACTAAATAAAAAAGTACATTTCGCTTAACCAGTTTGATCATGCAGGTGGCCTCAAAGGTGCAACCATAGTAGCGCTCTTCAACTTGTTCAGCCGCTAACGCCGTATAAGTAACCACCTTGCGATTAGGGCTTGAAAAGTCAAACACGTAATGCAGCCAACAGCTAGTCCCTTTATTAAAGTTACCAATCACTAAATAACCAAAACTGGTAATACGCGCTGGGAGCCAATCTAGCCAAAACAATAAACGGTGGATTAACTTAAAATGCTTAGCAATGACTTCATCACGATTGTCACTCACTAAGTCGGCAAAAGTGCGCACTAGCGCATAAAAAACAGCACCGGCAACACCCAATACCACAAACCAAAATATAACCGCACAATAAAACCTGAAATTAACCCAAGCCAGCGTTTGCCCTAAGGTTTCACCTCCTTGTTGCTCCTCTGTGCGCTTTTGTCCCAATTGCAAAGCGTATAAGGTAGCTGCAGTTTGATCACCTCGAGTTAATGCATTGAGGTACGACTTATACAAAGCACGCTGTTTAGCACAACCAAAGCACACCAATAACACTGCCACATTAAAAACAAGCTGCCAAAGTACAAAGTCAGATAAAAAATACACACACCCAATAGCAATCACAGGCAGGAATAGCCAAATTAAAAACCCCGTAGCTGTGCCAAATAAACCTTTATTGGTCAATAAATTAACAGAGCGAGTTAAGTAGCCATTAGCGTAATAACTCATTTGCCAATGCGCAGAGCGAGCACCTAAACGCTCAAGTATCAGTGCTATTATTATTGAAACCAAAATCATGTTGTTACTCGCTTAATTTAGGGTCTGTTGACCTTTGCGGATTATAATTTGTTCAAACTAGGGGCGATTTAATCGCGGCGCGAGGTTTGTAACCTAGTGGGCTAAGTCAAAACCGAGCAACAAAGAGTAAATCGTCCCTAGGCAGAACCCGAAGGGCAGCGCCTGTTTGGCATTGATGCTACGTTATCGCCTATTTATGGGGAATAACCACACCACATAGGCGCTGCCTTGCCTAAATACCAAACAGACTGCTGCAAATTTAACCTTGAA
>NZ_LKGQ01000048.1:0-1221 GCF_001401785.1 Pseudoalteromonas sp. P1-16-1b
TATTAACTTCTTCGCTTGTTTCACTATCACATAAAACGCGTTTGGCGTTGTATGGTTAAGCCTCACGGGTAATTAGTACAAGTTAGCTTAATGGCTCACACCACTTCCACATCTTGCCTATCAACGTTGTAGTCTTCAACGGCCCTTCAGAGACTTTAAAAGTCTAGTGAGAACTCATCTCGAGGCCTGCTTCGCGCTTAGATGCTTTCAGCGCTTATCAGTTCCGAACGTAGCTACCGGGCAATGCCATTGGCATGACAACCCGAACACCAGCGGTTCGTTCACTCCGGTCCTCTCGTACTAGGAGCAACCCCTCTCAATTCTCAAACGCCCACGGCAGATAGGGACCGAACTGTCTCACGACGTTCTAAACCCAGCTCGCGTACCACTTTAAATGGCGAACAGCCATACCCTTGGGACCGACTTCAGCCCCAGGATGTGATGAGCCGACATCGAGGTGCCAAACACCGCCGTCGATATGAACTCTTGGGCGGTATCAGCCTGTTATCCCCGGAGTACCTTTTATCCGTTGAGCGATGGCCCTTCCATTCAGAACCACCGGATCACTATGACCTACTTTCGTACCTGCTCGACGTGTCTGTCTCGCAGTTAAGCTGGCTTCTACCATTACACTAACCGTACGATGTCCGACCGTACTTAGCCAACCTTCGTGCTCCTCCGTTACTCTTTGGGAGGAGACCGCCCCAGTCAAACTACCCACCAGGCACTGTCCGTAACCCCGATTCAGGGGCCAACGTTAGAACATCAAAACTACAAGGGTGGTATTTCAAGGACGACTCCACAAAAACTAGCGTCTCTGCTTCTAAGTCTCCCACCTATCCTACACATGTAGGTTCAATGTTCAGTGCCAAGCTGTAGTAAAGGTTCACGGGGTCTTTCCGTCTAGCCGCGGGTACACAGCATCTTCACTGCGATTTCAATTTCACTGAGTCTCGGGTGGAGACAGCGTGGCCATGGTTACACCATTCGTGCAGGTCGGAACTTACCCGACAAGGAATTTCGCTACCTTAGGACCGTTATAGTTACGGCCGCCGTTTACCGGGGCTTCGATCAAGAGCTTCTCCGAAGATAACCCCATCAATTAACCTTCCGGCACCGGGCAGGTGTCACACCGTATACGTCATCTTGCGATTTTGCACAGTGCTGTGTTTTTAATAAACAGTCCCAGCCACCTGGTCACTGCGGCTCCAATCAGCTTAG
>NZ_LKGQ01000050.1:0-997 GCF_001401785.1 Pseudoalteromonas sp. P1-16-1b
CATCACCAATCGGAGCGTACCTTCTCCCGAAGTTACGGTACGATTTTGCCTAGTTCCTTCACCCGAGTTCTCTCAAGCGCCTTAGTATTCTCTACCTGACCACCTGTGTCGGTTTGGGGTACGATTCGGTATAATCTGAAGCTTAGAGGCTTTTCCTGGAAGTATGGCATCAGCAACTTCATCACCTTGGTGACTCGTCTCGTGTCTCAGCCTAACAGCAACCCGGATTTACCTAAGTCACTAGCCTACACACTTTCACATGGACTACCATCGCCATGCTTGCTTAGCCTGCTCCGTCCCCCCATCGCAATTATACCAAGTACGGAAATATTAATCCGTTTCCCATCGACTACGCCTTTCGGCCTCGCCTTAGGGGTCGACTTACCCTACCCTGATTAACATGGGATAGGAACCCTTGGTCTTCCGGCGTGCGGGTTTTTCACCCGCATTATCGTTACTCATGTCAGCATTCGCACTTCTGATACGTCCAGCATACCTCCCGGTACACCTTCAACCGCTTACAGAACGCTCCCCTACCACTCAGAATAAATTCTGAATCCGCAGCTTCGGTGCATAGTTTAGCCCCGTTACATCTTCCGCGCAGACCGACTCGACCAGTGAGCTATTACGCTTTCTTTAAAGGATGGCTGCTTCTAAGCCAACCTCCTGGCTGTCTGGGCCTTTCCACATCGTTTCCCACTTAACTATGACTTTGGGACCTTAGCTGGCGGTCTGGGTTGTTTCCCTCTTCACGACGGACGTTAGCACCCGCCGTGTGTCTCCCGGATATTACTTTACGGTATTCGGAGTTTGCAAAGGGTTGGTAAGTCGGGATGACCCCCTAGCCTTAACAGTGCTCTACCCCCGTAAGTATTCGTCCGAGGCTCTACCTAAATAGATTTCGGGGAGAACCAGCTATCTCCCGGTTTGATTAGCCTTTCACTCCTAACCACAGGTCATCCCCTAACTTTTCAACGTTAGTGGGTTCGGTCCTCCA
>NZ_LKGQ01000051.1:0-695 GCF_001401785.1 Pseudoalteromonas sp. P1-16-1b
CACTTAACCATACAACCCAAACGGGTCTTTGTTTTGTGACAGTTTAACTTCGCCAGAAGTTAATATTGAATACTAAAGTAGATACCAATCAACAAACGTAAACGTTTATTAAATGGCACTGAATGATACTGCTATCATTCTTTTTTACTTTTGAAAACTCTGTACAAATAACAATGTCATTCATACGAATTTTATTATCAGCTTTTCCAAATTTTTAAAGAGCAGAGAATCAAAAACTTCTCAAAATTAAACACACTCTATTCTCAGGTGATTGTGCTACCCGATAAAAGAATATTTATTTTTAAGAAGTAAAGTGGTGGAGCTAAGCAGGATCGAACTGCTGACCTCCTGCGTGCAAGGCAGGCGCTCTCCCAGCTGAGCTATAGCCCCACATATGCTGGTCTTACTGTTTGTATACCGACTTCTTTTTAAGACAAGGCGCAAGTTGAGGCTGTTTAGTTCACTAAACAACGAAGCTTACAACGAAGTATTAAGAAGAAGTGGTGGGTCTGAGTAGATTTGAACTACCGACCTCACCCTTATCAGGGGTGCGCTCTAACCAGCTGAGCTACAGACCCAAACAATAAGTGTTGTTCTCTTTACAATTAACAATCATCTGTGTGGACACTACGAACAAATAAGTTCTAAATCGTATAAGGAGGTGATCCAGCCCCAGGTTCCCCTAGGGCTACCTT
>NZ_LKGQ01000052.1:0-554 GCF_001401785.1 Pseudoalteromonas sp. P1-16-1b
GGGCTCCTACTGCTTGTACGTACACGGTTTCAGGTTCTATTTCACTCCCCTCACAGGGGTTCTTTTCGCCTTTCCCTCACGGTACTGGTTCACTATCGGTCAGTTGGGAGTATTTAGCCTTAGATGATGGTCCACCTATATTCAGTCAAAGTTTCACGTGCTCCGACCTACTCGATTTCACTTAAAATGCGTTTTCATGTACGGGACTATCACCCTGTATCGTGGCACTTTCCAGAGCCTTCCATTAACACATAATAAGCTTAAGGGCTGTTCCGATTTCGCTCGCCGCTACTATCGGAATCTCGGTTGATTTCTTTTCCTACGGGTACTTAGATGTTTCAGTTCTCCGCGTTCGCCTCGTTAACCTATGTATTCAGTTAACGATACCTGCAAGCAGGTGGGTTTCCCCATTCGGAAATCCTAGTCTCAAGTGCTTTTTACTAGCTTGACTAGGCTTATCGCAAGTTAATACGTCCTTCATCGCCTCCAACTGCCAAGGCATCCACCGTGTACGCTTAGTCACTTAACCATACAACCCAAACGGGTCTTTGTTT
>NZ_LKGQ01000053.1:0-516 GCF_001401785.1 Pseudoalteromonas sp. P1-16-1b
GCAGTTAGTGTAGTTTTACCGTGGTCAACGTGGCCGATTGTACCAACGTTTACGTGCGGTTTTACGCGTTCAAACTTTTCTTTTGCCATGACGGAACCTATCAGTTTTGTGTATCTAGATTACATATGAAAATAATCCACCATAGGTAGATTAAGTTAATTTTTTCAAATTTCAAATAGTTTTTTCTGACAGATAAAGGAAGTGTTTAAGGAGATTCGATTGACTGGTGCTGATAGGCAGATTTGAACTGCCGACCTCACCCTTACCAAGGGTGCGCTCTACCAACTGAGCTATATCAGCATCATCAAATTGGAGCGGGCAGCGGGAATCGAACCCGCATCATCAGCTTGGAAGGCTGAGGTAATAGCCATTATACGATGCCCGCTTTAAGGAACCTGTTCTTAAACTACCTCTAACCGTCTAGAATAAAGTGGTGGAGGGAGCTGGATTCGAACCAGCGAAGGCTGAGCCGTCAGATTTACAGTCTGATCCCTTTGGCCGCTCGGGAACCCCTCC
>NZ_LKGQ01000054.1:0-494 GCF_001401785.1 Pseudoalteromonas sp. P1-16-1b
CCGAGTGGTGGAATTGGTAGACACAAGGGATTTAAAATCCCTCGACTAACAAGTCGTGCCGGTTCAAGTCCGGCCTCGGGCACCACTTTTAATTATTGACCAAGTTAATTAAAAGTTTGATAAATACTTATTTTATGGCACTAACTCAGTTGCCAGAACGTTTTACCGCGACATGGTCGCGCACCAACGTACAAATTACTGATAAAGTTTTATGCGGCACTAGCTCAGTTGGTAGAGCGCGACCTTGCCAAGGTCGAGGTCACGAGTTCGAGCCTCGTGTGCCGCTCCAAATTATTTGATATGTTTAGGCGGAATGGCAGAGTGGCCATGCACCGGATTGCAAATCCGTTTACCCCGGTTCGACTCCGGGTTCCGCCTCCAAATAATTACTCCACACGCTTTAACTAGCAAACTCGATGCCCGAGTGGTGGAATTGGTAGACACAAGGGATTTAAAATCCCTCGACTAACAAGTCGTGCCGGTTCAAGTCCGGC
>NZ_LKGQ01000055.1:0-459 GCF_001401785.1 Pseudoalteromonas sp. P1-16-1b
GGAGTGGCGGAATTGGTAGACGCGCTGGATTTAGGTTCCAGTATCTTAGGATGTGAGAGTTCAAGTCTCTCCTTCCGCACCATATTCTTGATGAGAATTAAAATTATCAATTGTTTATTGTTGGGATATCGCCAAGCGGTAAGGCACCAGGTTTTGATCCTGGCATTCCCAGGTTCAAATCCTGGTATCCCAGCCAACAATGGCTAAGTAGCTCAGCTGGTTAGAGCACATCACTCATAATGATGGGGTCACAGGTTCAAATCCCGTCTTAGCCACCACTTCTTTTCTAGAAGTGGCTCTGCAAGAGTTAAATTGCAGCTCAATGAAGAGCTTAAAATAACTACCATTTCTTTGATTAATTCAAAGTGATATGCGGGAGTGGCGGAATTGGTAGACGCGCTGGATTTAGGTTCCAGTATCTTAGGATGTGAGAGTTCAAGTCTCTCCTTCCGCACCATA
>NZ_LKGQ01000056.1:0-446 GCF_001401785.1 Pseudoalteromonas sp. P1-16-1b
CCTATGCCACAAACTCGTGAGCACATCCTACTTTCTCGCCAAGTTGGCGTTCCTTACATCGTTGTGTTCATGAACAAATGTGACATGGTTGATGATGAAGAGCTACTTGAGCTAGTAGAAATGGAAGTTCGTGAACTTCTTTCTGAATACGACTTCCCAGGTGATGACTTACCACTAATTCAAGGTTCTGCACTTAAAGCACTTGAAGGCGAAGAGCAATGGGAAGCTAAAATCGTAGAGCTTGCAGAAGCACTAGATTCTTACATTCCAGAGCCAGAGCGTGACATCGATAAGCCATTCATCATGCCTATCGAAGACGTTTTCTCAATCCAAGGTCGTGGTACTGTTGTAACTGGCCGTGTTGAAGCTGGTATCATCAACGTGAATGACGAAGTTGAAATCGTTGGTATCAAAGAGACTACTAAGTCTACTTGTACTGGTGTTGA
>NZ_LKGQ01000057.1:0-368 GCF_001401785.1 Pseudoalteromonas sp. P1-16-1b
GCGGCACTAGCTCAGTTGGTAGAGCGCGACCTTGCCAAGGTCGAGGTCACGAGTTCGAGCCTCGTGTGCCGCTCCAATTTCTCACCAAAGAAATTGGAGCACAAGACAAAAAGTTAAAGTTGATATAATGCGGCACTAGCTCAGTTGCCAGAGTGTTGAACGCGACCCGTCGCGCACCAACGGACAAATTACTGACTATTTTGAATGCGGCACTAGCTCAGTTGCCAGAATGTAGGACGCGACCTGTCGTGCACCAACGGACAAATTACTGACTATTTTGAATGCGGCACTAGCTCAGTTGGTAGAGCGCGACCTTGCCAAGGTCGAGGTCACGAGTTCGAGCCTCGTGTGCCGCTCCAATTTCTCAC
>NZ_LKGQ01000058.1:0-339 GCF_001401785.1 Pseudoalteromonas sp. P1-16-1b
CCGAGTGGTGGAATTGGTAGACACAAGGGATTTAAAATCCCTCGACTAACAAGTCGTGCCGGTTCAAGTCCGGCCTCGGGCACCACTTTGTGGTTTGGTTACATACACCAATATGTAACTTATAAAAATTATTTAGAATTAATATGATGCGGCACTAGCTCAGTTGGTAGAGCGCGACCTTGCCAAGGTCGAGGTCACGAGTTCGAGCCTCGTGTGCCGCTCCATATTAGTTTTATCCACTTGCTTTAAATAGCAAACTCGATGCCCGAGTGGTGGAATTGGTAGACACAAGGGATTTAAAATCCCTCGACTAACAAGTCGTGCCGGTTCAAGTCCGGC
>NZ_LKGQ01000059.1:0-302 GCF_001401785.1 Pseudoalteromonas sp. P1-16-1b
CGGAAGTGCACAGTGTCCACGTGGATGCTGGCCATCGTGGCCAGGGTATCGCCCGTCAGCTTCTTCTTGCCGCGTTCGCGGCTGCGCGCGCGGAAGGCATTGAATCGCTCACCCTCACGGTGCTGGCGGACAACGCTGCCGCGCGCGGGCTGTACGAATCGCTGGGCTTCAGTGCATTCGGCACGGAGCCGCGGGCAGTCAAACGCGCGGGCTGCTACACGGATATCGTCTCGTACTCGATCGCCCTGCAGTGACGATGAAACATTGCCGCAGGCGCGGTCATGTTTCCGTGGCAGGATGGG
>NZ_LKGQ01000060.1:0-329 GCF_001401785.1 Pseudoalteromonas sp. P1-16-1b
ACAGTACGGCCACCTTCACGGATAGCGAAACGAAGACCTTCGTCCATCGCGATTGGCGCGATTAGAGTTACTGTCATCTTAACGTTATCACCAGGCATTACCATTTCTACGCCTTCTGGTAACTGTACGTCACCTGTTACGTCAGTTGTACGGAAGTAGAACTGTGGACGGTAACCTTTGAAGAATGGAGTATGACGACCACCTTCATCTTTAGAAAGTACGTATACTTCTGAAGTGAATGTTGTGTGTGGGTTGATTGAACCAGGCTTAGCTAGTACTTGACCACGTTCAACGTCTTCACGCTTAGTACCACGTAGAAGTGCACCAAT
>NZ_LKGQ01000061.1:0-326 GCF_001401785.1 Pseudoalteromonas sp. P1-16-1b
GTGTCCGAGTGGCCGAAGGAGCTCCCCTGCTAAGGGAGTATAGAGTTTGTAGCTCTATCGAGGGTTCGAATCCCTCCCTCTCCACCATTTTTTAAATGGCGAAATCTTGTAAACGTAAAGATGGGCGCATAGCTCAGCTGGATAGAGTACCTGGCTACGAACCAGGCGGTCGGAGGTTCGAATCCTCCTGCGCCCACCACTCTTTACACACTCTGCTTAGAGTTAAAACAAGCAAAAATGAAAGTGGGCGCATAGCTCAGCTGGATAGAGTACCTGGCTACGAACCAGGCGGTCGGAGGTTCGAATCCTCCTGCGCCCACCACTTT
>NZ_LKGQ01000062.1:0-319 GCF_001401785.1 Pseudoalteromonas sp. P1-16-1b
GTAAGCGAATCACTTAAAGTGCGTCGTAGTCCGGATTGGAGTCTGCAACTCGACTCCATGAAGTCGGAATCGCTAGTAATCGCGTATCAGAATGACGCGGTGAATACGTTCCCGGGCCTTGTACACACCGCCCGTCACACCATGGGAGTGGGTTGCTCCAGAAGTAGATAGTCTAACCCTCGGGAGGACGTTTACCACGGAGTGATTCATGACTGGGGTGAAGTCGTAACAAGGTAGCCCTAGGGGAACCTGGGGCTGGATCACCTCCTTATACGATTTAGAACTTATTTGTTCGTAGTGTCCACACAGATGATTGTTA
>NZ_LKGQ01000063.1:0-304 GCF_001401785.1 Pseudoalteromonas sp. P1-16-1b
ATGTGGGTGATTAGCTCAGTTGGGAGAGCATCGCCCTTACAAGGCGAGGGTCACTGGTTCAAGTCCAGTATCACCCACCACATATAAAACTTATTATTATATTAATAGTCATATTGTAAATTTGTAATATGAGTCGTTAGCTCAGTTACAAGAAATGAGAGCATCACCGCTATTTACAAGTAACGGCGAGGTTCACTGGTTAAAGTCCAGTACTGTTTATTTTAATAGTAGCGTTTTAATTTATATGTGGGTGATTAGCTCAGTTGGGAGAGCATCGCCCTTACAAGGCGAGGGTCACTGGTTC
>NZ_LKGQ01000064.1:0-302 GCF_001401785.1 Pseudoalteromonas sp. P1-16-1b
AAGGTAGCCCTAGGGGAACCTGGGGCTGGATCACCTCCTTATACGATTTAGAACTTATTTGTTCGTAGTGTCCACACAGATGATTGTTAGTTAGTTTTACCCTCTGGGTTAACTAATTAATATGCTCTTTAAAAATTTGGAAAAGCTGATAATAAAATTCGTATGAATACATTGTATTTGTACAGAGTTTTCAAAAGTAAAAAAGAATGATAGCAGTATCATTCAGTGCCAATTTAATCTTCGGATTAATTGGTATCTACTTTAGTATTCAATATTAACTTCTGGCGAAGTTAAACTGTCAC
>NZ_LKGQ01000065.1:0-296 GCF_001401785.1 Pseudoalteromonas sp. P1-16-1b
ACCATGTCACATTTGTTCATGAACACAACGATGTAAGGAACGCCAACTTGGCGAGAAAGTAGGATGTGCTCACGAGTTTGTGGCATAGGACCGTCAGTCGCAGCAACTACTAAGATAGCGCCGTCCATTTGAGCAGCACCAGTGATCATGTTTTTAACATAATCGGCGTGTCCAGGACAATCTACGTGTGCGTAGTGACGAGTAGGCGTATCGTACTCAACGTGTGAAGTTGAGATTGTGATACCACGCTCGCGCTCTTCTGGAGCGTTATCGATTGATGCGAAATCTTTAGCAAC
>NZ_LKGQ01000066.1:0-296 GCF_001401785.1 Pseudoalteromonas sp. P1-16-1b
GTTGCTAAAGATTTCGCATCAATCGATAACGCTCCAGAAGAGCGCGAGCGTGGTATCACAATCTCAACTTCACACGTTGAGTACGATACACCTACTCGTCACTACGCACACGTAGATTGTCCTGGTCACGCCGATTATGTTAAAAACATGATCACTGGTGCTGCTCAAATGGACGGCGCTATCTTAGTAGTTGCTGCGACTGATGGCCCTATGCCACAAACTCGTGAGCACATCCTACTTTCTCGCCAAGTTGGCGTTCCTTACATCGTTGTGTTCATGAACAAATGTGACATGGT
>NZ_LKGQ01000067.1:0-251 GCF_001401785.1 Pseudoalteromonas sp. P1-16-1b
CCCAGCAGTGCCGACACTTCGGTACCGGCCAGGGTGTAGCGGTAGATGTTGTCGACGAACAGCAGGACGTCCTTACCCTTGCCGTTTTCGTCCTTCTCGTCGCGGAAGTACTCGGCCATGGTCAGGCCGGTCAGGGCGACGCGCAGACGGTTGCCCGGCGGCTCGTTCATCTGGCCGTACACCATCGCCACCTTGTCGAGGACGTTGGAGTCCTTCATTTCGTGGTAGAAGTCGTTGCCCTCACGGGTACG
>NZ_LKGQ01000068.1:0-264 GCF_001401785.1 Pseudoalteromonas sp. P1-16-1b
ACAGATTGAGTTCTAACAGCCAAGCTACTTAGGTAGTGAGGCAAACAAATTTAGAGTCTCAATTGAAACTGAGTGACCAACAGCAATAACTACTTAGGTAGGAATTGCAGCACAGTCAATTCAATATCGAAAGATATTAAATAAATTCAGAATTCATTGAGCTGTCGAAAGACAAAAAACTTTTTAATTGAAGAGTTTGATCATGGCTCAGATTGAACGCTGGCGGCAGGCCTAACACATGCAAGTCGAGCGGTAACAGAGAGT
>NZ_LKGQ01000069.1:0-257 GCF_001401785.1 Pseudoalteromonas sp. P1-16-1b
CTCACTACCTAAGTAGCTTGGCTGTTAGAACTCAATCTGTACGAGTGCCCACACAGATGATTGCTTTATATTGTTAAAGAACGTTGCGACGTTGTCGCTAGGGATGCGTATAATACATCCTTTATTTTTCGAGTCAACACTTAATTTTAAACTTTCTTACGATGATTTAAACTCAAGTTTTATTTAACTCTCTGAGTAGCTCGTGCCTCGCTATGCGTTGGCGTTCCCCGTCTCAGTGGGGTCGCATTATAGGGAGA
>NZ_LKGQ01000070.1:0-247 GCF_001401785.1 Pseudoalteromonas sp. P1-16-1b
TCAGTTGGGAGAGCATCGCCCTTACAAGGCGAGGGTCACTGGTTCAAGTCCAGTACGACCCACCATTCTTTGAATGGTGCATATTACAAGATGTCTAAATGGGTGATTAGCTCAGTTAGAAAAAGAGAGCGTCACCGCTATTTACAAGTAACGGCGAAGTTCACTGGTTAAAGTCCAGTACTATTTATTTTAATAGTAGCGTTTTAATTTATATGTGGGTGATTAGCTCAGTTGGGAGAGCATCGCC
>NZ_LKGQ01000071.1:0-237 GCF_001401785.1 Pseudoalteromonas sp. P1-16-1b
ACACTATCATCGGCGCTGTTTCGTTTCACTACTGAGTTCGGCATGGGGTCAGGTGGGTCCAAAACGCTATTGTCACCAAGCAAATTTGGTGTCAGTCCGTATCGCTACGCACTAACTAAAATTTGGAATTCTGATAATAAAGTCTTCTAGTATCTACTTTAGTCTATTAACTTCTTCGCTTGTTTCACTATCACATAAAACGCGTTTGGCGTTGTATGGTTAAGCCTCACGGGTAAT
>NZ_LKGQ01000072.1:0-236 GCF_001401785.1 Pseudoalteromonas sp. P1-16-1b
CCAAGGGGATTCGAACCCCTGTTACCGCCGTGAAAGGGCGGTGTCCTAGGCCTCTAGACGATGGGGACACTAAAAAGTGTCACTAGGACAACTGAAAGTTTAGACTCGATTCAGACGAGCTTTAATAACACTACCCTACTGTATAATAGTAAGTGGCGTCCCCAAGGGGATTCGAACCCCTGTTACCGCCGTGAAAGGGCGGTGTCCTAGGCCTCTAGACGATGGGGACACTAAAA
>NZ_LKGQ01000073.1:0-234 GCF_001401785.1 Pseudoalteromonas sp. P1-16-1b
ACAAATGCTACACTATCATCGGCGCTGTTTCGTTTCACTACTGAGTTCGGCATGGGGTCAGGTGGGTCCAAAACGCTATTGTCACCAAGAAAATTCTTTTCAATTTTCTTATTATTAATTTTTAAATTTAAAGTCTTTCGACTAAATTTGGAGCCTGGTAATGTCCTACTTTCACATAACAAATGCTACACTATCATCGGCGCTGTTTCGTTTCACTACTGAGTTCGGCATGGG
>NZ_LKGQ01000074.1:0-232 GCF_001401785.1 Pseudoalteromonas sp. P1-16-1b
AGCGGGTCATTAGCTCAGTTGGTAGAGCAGTGGACTTTTAATCCATTGGTCGATGGTTCAAGTCCATCATGACCCACCATTCTTTATTGTTAATAAAGTTTGGTCTTTAATCGGCGGATTTACGTAAAGTGTTAACAAACACACAGAGCGGGTCATTAGCTCAGTTGGTAGAGCAGTGGACTTTTAATCCATTGGTCGATGGTTCAAGTCCATCATGACCCACCATTCTTTA
>NZ_LKGQ01000075.1:0-232 GCF_001401785.1 Pseudoalteromonas sp. P1-16-1b
AATTACCCGTGAGGCTTAACCATACAACGCCAAACGCGTTTTATGTGATAGTGAAACAAGCGAAGAAGTTAATATAACTAAAGTAGATACTTGAAGACTTTATTATCAGAATTCCAAATTTTAGTTAGTGCGTAGCGATACGAACTGACACCCAAATTTGCTTGGTGACAATAGCGTTTTGGACCCACCTGACCCCATGCCGAACTCAGTAGTGAAACGAAACAGCGCCGAT
>NZ_LKGQ01000076.1:0-230 GCF_001401785.1 Pseudoalteromonas sp. P1-16-1b
GAGATGGCAGAGTGGTCGAATGCACCGGTCTTGAAAACCGGCAGGGGTTTATAGCCCCTCTAGGGTTCAAATCCCTATCTCTCCACCACTTATTTTTATTAATTGGTTTTATCCCGATTAATAATACGCAGAATAATGCGTCGGAGAGGTGTCCGAGTGGCCGAAGGAGCTCCCCTGCTAAGGGAGTATAGAGTTTGTAGCTCTATCGAGGGTTCGAATCCCTCCCTCTC
>NZ_LKGQ01000077.1:0-230 GCF_001401785.1 Pseudoalteromonas sp. P1-16-1b
GTTTAAGTGCCTCGATAGCTCAGTTGGTAGAGCAGAGGATTGAAAATCCTCGTGTCCCTGGTTCGATTCCGGGTCGAGGCACCATTTATTATAGTAATGGTGTTTAAGTAAATAAATTAAACATCTTTACGCGTGCCTTAGCACACAGTTTTGTGTGCCGACTTAGCTCAGCTGGTAGAGCAACTGACTTGTAATCAGTAGGTCAACCGTTCGACTCGGTTAGTCGGCAC
>NZ_LKGQ01000078.1:0-227 GCF_001401785.1 Pseudoalteromonas sp. P1-16-1b
GAGATGGCAGAGTGGTCGAATGCACCGGTCTTGAAAACCGGCAGGGGTTTATAGCCCCTCTAGGGTTCAAATCCCTATCTCTCCACCACCTTATTAAAATAATTATGAGTACACTCTTACTTGTAGTTTATGCACTTTCGGAGAGATGGCAGAGTGGTCGAATGCACCGGTCTTGAAAACCGGCAGGGGTTTATAGCCCCTCTAGGGTTCAAATCCCTATCTCTCCA
>NZ_LKGQ01000079.1:0-221 GCF_001401785.1 Pseudoalteromonas sp. P1-16-1b
CGTGTTGAAGCTGGTATCATCAACGTGAATGACGAAGTTGAAATCGTTGGTATCAAAGAGACTACTAAGTCTACTTGTACTGGTGTTGAGATGTTCCGTAAGCTTCTTGACGAAGGTCGTGCTGGTGAGAACATTGGTGCACTTCTACGTGGTACTAAGCGTGAAGACGTTGAACGTGGTCAAGTACTAGCTAAGCCTGGTTCAATCAACCCACACACAAC
>NZ_LKGQ01000080.1:0-221 GCF_001401785.1 Pseudoalteromonas sp. P1-16-1b
CGTGTTGAAGCTGGTATCATCAACGTGAATGACGAAGTTGAAATCGTTGGTATCAAAGAGACTACTAAGTCTACTTGTACTGGTGTTGAAATGTTCCGTAAGCTTCTTGACGAAGGTCGTGCTGGTGAGAATATTGGTGCACTTCTACGTGGTACTAAGCGTGAAGACGTTGAACGTGGTCAAGTACTAGCTAAGCCTGGTTCAATCAACCCACACACAAC
>NZ_LKGQ01000081.1:0-221 GCF_001401785.1 Pseudoalteromonas sp. P1-16-1b
GGCGATGCTCTCCCAACTGAGCTAATCACCCACATATAAATTAAAACGCTACTATTAAAATAAATAGTACTGGACTTTAACCAGTGAACCTCGCCGTTACTTGTAAATAGCGGTGATGCTCTTATTTCTTGTAACTGAGCTAACGACCCATATTACAAATTTACACATGACTATTAACATAATAATAGATTTTATATGTGGTGGGTGATACTGGACTTGAA
>NZ_LKGQ01000082.1:0-221 GCF_001401785.1 Pseudoalteromonas sp. P1-16-1b
AGTGGTGGAGGGAGCTGGATTCGAACCAGCGAAGGCTGAGCCGTCAGATTTACAGTCTGATCCCTTTGGCCGCTCGGGAACCCCTCCACACTAATTTTTATTGCATTTGGCCCCACTTAACTTAGCCTAAGAAAAGTGGTGGAGGGAGCTGGATTCGAACCAGCGAAGGCTGAGCCGTCAGATTTACAGTCTGATCCCTTTGGCCGCTCGGGAACCCCTCC
>NZ_LKGQ01000083.1:0-220 GCF_001401785.1 Pseudoalteromonas sp. P1-16-1b
TGTTTAAGTGCCTCGATAGCTCAGTTGGTAGAGCAGAGGATTGAAAATCCTCGTGTCCCTGGTTCGATTCCGGGTCGAGGCACCATTTACAAAAAGTTATCAATCTTTAAAATTGATAAAGTGCCTTAGCACACACAGTTTTGTGTGCCGACTTAGCTCAGCTGGTAGAGCAACTGACTTGTAATCAGTAGGTCAACCGTTCGACTCGGTTAGTCGGCAC
>NZ_LKGQ01000084.1:0-219 GCF_001401785.1 Pseudoalteromonas sp. P1-16-1b
ATATCGCCAAGCGGTAAGGCACCAGGTTTTGATCCTGGCATTCCCAGGTTCAAATCCTGGTATCCCAGCCAACTTCTTCTACCAAAGAATGTTGTACAAGAAAACTCTGTTAAGAGTATAAATATAAGCCTGTATGCGGGAGTGGCGGAATTGGTAGACGCGCTGGATTTAGGTTCCAGTATCTTAGGATGTGAGAGTTCAAGTCTCTCCTTCCGCACC
>NZ_LKGQ01000085.1:0-219 GCF_001401785.1 Pseudoalteromonas sp. P1-16-1b
GGTGCGGAAGGAGAGACTTGAACTCTCACATCCTAAGATACTGGAACCTAAATCCAGCGCGTCTACCAATTCCGCCACTCCCGCATACAAGTTTATATTTAGACTCTTAACAGAGTTTTCTTATACAACGTTCTTTGGTAGAAGAAGTTGGCTGGGATACCAGGATTTGAACCTGGGAATGCCAGGATCAAAACCTGGTGCCTTACCGCTTGGCGATAT
>NZ_LKGQ01000086.1:0-216 GCF_001401785.1 Pseudoalteromonas sp. P1-16-1b
CACACAGTTTTGTGTGCCGACTTAGCTCAGCTGGTAGAGCAACTGACTTGTAATCAGTAGGTCAACCGTTCGACTCGGTTAGTCGGCACCATTTATTTTAATTAAGTGTTTTAATAACATTTAATTAGCACTGTTTAAGTGCCTCGATAGCTCAGTTGGTAGAGCAGAGGATTGAAAATCCTCGTGTCCCTGGTTCGATTCCGGGTCGAGGCACCA
>NZ_LKGQ01000087.1:0-215 GCF_001401785.1 Pseudoalteromonas sp. P1-16-1b
ATGGCAAAAGAAAAGTTTGAACGCGTAAAACCGCACGTAAACGTTGGTACAATCGGCCACGTTGACCACGGTAAAACTACACTAACTGCAGCAATCACTAACGTACTTGCAAAAGTATACGGCGGTGTTGCTAAAGATTTCGCATCAATCGATAACGCTCCAGAAGAGCGCGAGCGTGGTATCACAATCTCAACTTCACACGTTGAGTACGATAC
>NZ_LKGQ01000088.1:0-213 GCF_001401785.1 Pseudoalteromonas sp. P1-16-1b
CATGATGGACTTGAACCATCGACCAATGGATTAAAAGTCCACTGCTCTACCAACTGAGCTAATGACCCGCTCTGGTTTACTTATAAAAAAGTAAGGCTGCGTAAATCCGCCGATTATAACCACTCAATAAAGAATGGTGGGTCATGATGGACTTGAACCATCGACCAATGGATTAAAAGTCCACTGCTCTACCAACTGAGCTAATGACCCGCT
>NZ_LKGQ01000089.1:0-207 GCF_001401785.1 Pseudoalteromonas sp. P1-16-1b
GAAAGTGGGCGCATAGCTCAGCTGGATAGAGTACCTGGCTACGAACCAGGCGGTCGGAGGTTCGAATCCTCCTGCGCCCACCACTTTCAACTCTCACTTAGAGTTTAAATAAGTAAATATGAAAGTGGGCGCATAGCTCAGCTGGATAGAGTACCTGGCTACGAACCAGGCGGTCGGAGGTTCGAATCCTCCTGCGCCCACCACTTT
>NZ_LKGQ01000090.1:0-201 GCF_001401785.1 Pseudoalteromonas sp. P1-16-1b
TGATCAGTGCCACTTAAATCGAGAATTCACGGCGCGTTGAGAACTTATTGATTTATAATGAAATATGGCACTTAAATTGAGATTTATTAACTAAATTACACTCTAAAAATAATTATGTTTTTTATTAGGTAAATTTCTTAAACAACGAGAAATCGCTTGAAAACATCTATTACAGTAAGTGATTTGAATTGATAATTTGCC